>NZ_JBSPZA010000006.1:0-134737 GCF_053851535.1 Desulfoplanes sp. PS50
TGAACGGATGGTGGCAAACGTTTGGGGATCGGTCTTCGCATTTTGTATAACCTCCTGATATTATTGGCTATACAAAAATGCGGCCCACACTAGCTGCCTCTTGTCAAGTAAAAAATGAGCATTTTTTAAAATAATTTCAAATGGCTACATGCAAAAACCTAACCGGAAATTACTGAGTCCGACATTATCTTAATGGTATTCCCGGGGTGACCGACCGGTCGCCCCCATCCGCGATCATAGCGACACCATCTCTTGGGGTCGTGAATCTCGTCACCGGTATCTACATTCTTGCCTGGCACAGTATACGCCATGGACACCTGCATGACCGACATCACCACAATTCGTAATTTCAGTATCATCGCCCATATCGATCACGGCAAGTCCACCCTGGCGGACCGGATCATGGAACTGACCGGTCTGATTGCCGACCGGGACAAAAAGGATCAGTACCTGGACCGCATGGAACTGGAACAGGAGCGGGGCATCACCATCAAGTCCCAGACCGTCCGGATTCCCTACACGTCTCCAGCGGGAAATAAATATATCCTGAACCTTATCGACACGCCGGGGCATGTGGACTTCAGCTATGAGGTTTCGCGCAGTCTGGCGGCCTGTGACGGCGCCTTGCTCGTCGTGGACGCCACCCAGGGCGTTGAAGCCCAGACCCTGGCCAATGTCTACCTGGCCCTGGACCATGACCTGGACGTGATTCCCGTGCTGAACAAGATCGACCTTCCCAGCGCCCATCCCGAAGAGGTCTGCCAGGAAATCGAGGAGGCCATCGGCCTGGATTGCTCAAACCCCATCATGGTCAGTGCCAAAACCGGGGAAGGGGTGCCCGAACTCCTGGAGCGGGTGATCACCGACATCCCTTCACCCAAAGGGAATGCCGATCAACCTCTCAAGGCCCTTATCTTCGATTCCTGGTATGATTCCTATCAGGGCGTTGTTGTGCTCTTTCGCATTCTGGAAGGAACGATCACGAATCGCCAACCGATTCGCATGGTCTCCACAGGTAAGGAGTTCGAGGTCACCCGACTGGGTGTTTTTTCTCCCGAACCCCTGGATATCGCCGAACTCGGACCCGGAGAGGTCGGCTTTTTGTGCGCCAGCATCAAGGAATTGGACGAGGCACGGGTTGGAGACACCATCACCCATCCCAAAAATCCGACCACAACCCCCTTTCCCGGATTCAAGATGGTCAAGCCCATGGTCTTTTGTGGTCTGTACCCGGTCGAACCTGCCCAATACAATATCCTGCAATCAGCCCTGGAAAAACTCCAGCTGAACGATGCAGCCTTTGCCTATGAAGCAGAAACATCCCAGGCTCTGGGATTTGGTTTCAGAGCGGGCTTTCTGGGACTGCTGCACATGGAGATCATCCAGGAACGGTTGGAGCGTGAATTCAAGGCAAATCTCATTGCCACCGCGCCCTCGGTAATATACGAAATCCACAAGACCAATGGTGAGGTCTTTGAGATTGACAACCCGAGCAAACTGCCGAACCCGGGGGAGATCCAGACAATCAACGAGCCGTTCGTGCGCATGGAAATTCACGTACCCAACGACTATGTGGGGAACGTCTTCAAGCTCTGCGAAGAAAAGCGGGGAGTCCAGAAAGACCTCAAGTATCTGACGGCCAACAGGGTCATCATCACCTATGAACTCCCTTTTTCAGAAATCGTGTATGATTTCTTCGATCGGCTCAAATCCATGACCCGGGGATTTGCCTCCCTTGACTATGAAATCGTGGACTATCGGCCATCGGATCTGGTCAAACTGGATATCCTGATCAACGGCGATCCCGTGGATGCCATGTCCTGCATCGTTCATCGCGATACAGCCTACTACAGGGGTCGGGCCCTGGCGCTGAAACTCAAACGGCTCATCCCCCGACAGCTCTATGAGGTTATCGTCCAGGCGGCTATTGGTTCCAAAATCATCGCCAAGGAACGCAACGCCCCCCTGCGCAAAAATGTGACCGCAAAGTGTTATGGCGGAGACATCACACGCAAGCGCAAGCTCTTGGAAAAACAAAAAGAGGGCAAAAAAAGGATGAAGCGCATGGGCAGCATAGAGATCCCACAGGAGGCCTTCTTGGCCGCCATGCAGGTGGATGACAAATAGCCCGGCAGGCAAACGACTTGTCCGGTACCACCAGCTCTATTCTGCACGCTGTTTTCAAAAACATGTCACCTTGGAATTGATCAGGGTAGTGTGCCCGCACCAAGCGCAAAGGCACTCCCCGCCAAACTCATTCATCAACGAATATCAATCAGGACCTTCCCATGGAACCACGCTGGCTCACTGTTTTAAAAGAATATGCCGAAGCCCTTATCATCGCTTTCATCCTGGCCTTCATCATCCGATCCTTTGTGGTCCAGGCCTTCAAGATTCCCTCGGGTTCCATGCTCGAGACCCTGCAGATAGGCGATCATCTCCTGGTCAACAAATTTGTCTATGGTCTCAGGATTCCCTTTACCGATTTTTTTGTCACCCGTTTCTCCGACCCCGAGTTCAAGGACATCATTGTCTTTGAATTTCCTGAAGACCCTTCCAAGGATTTCATCAAACGGGTCATCGGCACACCAGGGGATGTCCTGGAAATGCGCGACAAGGTACTTTTTCGCAACGGCCAGAAACTGGATGAGCCCTATGCCCAGCATGTGGAGCCTACCTATCGCCCCACGCGAGACAATTTCGGCCCGATTACCGTTCCCGAAAACAAGTATTTCGTCATGGGGGATAATCGGGACCAGTCCTATGATTCACGTTTCTGGGGATTCGTGGATCGCGACAAGATAGCCGGCAAGGCCATGATTCTGTACTGGTCCTGGGAGGGCTTCTCGAACATCCGCTGGAATCGCATCGGCAGACTCGTGGAGTAGCCATGGTCTCCAAGGTCGAAACAACCGCCCTTTTAGGCATCGATGCCTTTACCGTTGAGCTTGAAGTCGATCTGGCCAGAAGCGGAATGCCCGCATTCTGTATGGTTGGACTTGCCGAGGGTGCAGTACGCGAAAGCAAGGAACGAGTGTTCTCGGCTTTAAAAAACAGTGGATTCCGGTTGCCGGCTTCTCGGATCACGGTCAATCTGGCCCCGGCCGATGTGCGCAAGGAAGGCAGCGGCTATGATCTGCCCCTGGCACTCGGACTTCTGGCTGGTGCCGGAGAGATTCCCGAGCATGCCCTAAATGGTTACTACATGGCCGGAGAACTCTCCCTGAACGGGGAACTCAGGCCGGTCACCGGGATTCTCCCCATGGCCCTCAAGGCCCGGGACATGGGGGCCAAGGCTCTGTTCGTACCCAGAGACAATGCAGCCGAAGCGGCCGTGGTCAAGGGACTAAACGTCCTTCCCCTGGATTCCCTGTCCCAATCCATCCAGTTTTTCCTTGGCGAAATGTCCATCGAACCAGTGGTCAACGATCTGGATTCCATATGGGCTCTGCGTGAAAAACATCTGGTGGATTTCTCCGAAGTCAAAGGCCAGGAACATGCCAAACGGGCCATTGAAATCGCATCGGCTGGAGCCCATAATCTCCTTTTCCTCGGTCCTCCTGGTAGTGGAAAAACCATGCTGGCCAAGCGTATCCCCACCGTGCTCCCGCCCCTGGGGTTTGAAGAGGCCCTGGAGGTGACCAAGATCTACAGCGTGGCAGGTCAGCTCAAACCAGACCAGCCCCTGATCGTAGCGCGCCCTTTCAGATCTCCTCATCATACCATTTCCGACGCCGGACTCATAGGTGGTGGTCAATACCCCCGGCCCGGTGAGGTCTCCTTGGCTCACAGGGGTGTGCTCTTCCTTGATGAGCTCCCGGAGTTCAAGAAACATGTCCTTGAGGTTCTCAGACAGCCTTTGGAAGATGGCAATGTGACCATCTCCAGGGCAGCTGTCTCGTTGTCCTATCCAGCCGACTTCATGCTCGTGGCAGCCATGAACCCCTGCCCCTGCGGGTATCTTGGCGATGAACGTCATCCATGCGTCTGCACACCGGGCCAGATTCAGCGGTACAGATCCCGGCTCTCCGGACCACTCCTGGATCGTATCGATCTCCAGGTCGAGGTCCCGGCCGTACCCTACAAGGAACTCCGTCAGAATGCCGGGGCGCTCGACTCTGCGACCATGCGCACCCGTATCCAGACCGCCCGGGACATCCAGGCCAAACGCTATCAAAACACCCCCCTGCTGACCAACGCCCAGCTCTCGGGAAAATGGCTCCAGGAATTCTGCCCTCTCGGTGATGCTGAGCACGGTTTTCTGGAATCCGCAGTCAAAAATCTTGGTCTTTCGGCCCGCGCCTTCACTCGCATATTGCGCATCGCCCGAACCATTGCCGATCTTTCCGGCGATCCCGGCCTCAACGCCCACCACCTGGCCGAAGCCATCAACTACCGCACCCTGGACAGGCAGAACGACTATTTTTAAACAGAGACCATTTTCCATGCAGAATCGCTTTGCGATTCTTTCACCAACCATTCCATTTGCCGACAATGACAACCATCTTCCAAAAACGCCAGCAACGCCTGGCCAGATCCCTCCAAAAAAACGACATCGCGGCCCTGCTCGTCACCCACGCGGCCAATCGCTATTATCTTTCAGGCTTCGAACTCCATGACCCCCAATGCAACGAAAGTGCGGGGGCCCTTCTTGTAACCCGAGAAGGTGAAGCATGGCTGCTGACAGACAGTCGGTACAAAGATGCTGCAACCCGGCTCTGGCCAGAGGAACGTATCTTCATATACGCAGGGGGCAAGGACGAGCATATCGCCAGCTGGATACATGATCTTGGTATCCGGACTTTGGCCATCGAAGCTGTTTCCATGCCAGTTGTCCAGTACAAAATACTTGAACAAAAAGTGGATCTGGTACCCACCAAAAATCTGGTTGAAAATCTCAGAATCATCAAGGATAACGCCGAGATCCAGGCGCTCAAGCAGAGTTGCTCGCTGAATCATCACGTTTTTTCCCAGCTGGAATCACTCCTTGTCCCTGGAATGACCGAAGCCGACCTGGCCTGGAAAATTGAACGGCTCTTCCGGGAACAGGGCGCCTCGGAACTCAGCTTCGAGACCATTGTCGCGGTCGGACCGAACAGCGCACTGCCCCATGCGATTCCGGGCAGCGCGGCCGTGACCCGGGATTGCCCGGTTCTTGTGGACATGGGATGTCGTCTGAACGGATATTGTTCGGATCAGACTCGAACCTTTTGGGTTGGAGACACCCCGAGCAAGGCGTTTCTGGATACCCTCAAGCGTGTCCAGGAGGCCCAGCAGATTGCCCTGGAACATTATAAACCGGGCGAACCGATAAAGCATGCCGACCAGGCGGCGCGGTCCTATTTCGACAAACATGGTCAAAGCATGTATTTCACCCACTCGCTGGGCCATGGAGTCGGGCTGGAAACCCATGAACCACCAGCGATAAGCCCCAGAGCACAGACCGAGTTCAGACCCGGCATGGTCGTCACTGCGGAACCCGGACTTTATTATACGGAATGGGGCGGAGTCAGATGGGAGCACATGGTTCTGATAACGGAAGATGGTCATGAGGTCCTCTAAACCCCGTCTTCAAAAACACAGATCCGGACAAATTTCGCCTCGATCCTCATTCAGCGTGTCCAGCCCGCCGACCTGGTCTGACCACATCTATGTCGAACTGGCCCGTGCGGATATCGCCTTATTCAAGTTCATTCTTGAGTCTTGTGATAATTTGGCGTATTTGTCGGTGCTTGATAAATATCGGGCCATGATTCGGCTGACCTTTGCTCCGGAGGCCCGGAAAACGGTCGAAAGCCTGCTTGAATCCCTGAACGGTGTCCTTGACCTTCGCGCCTGCTTTCACATCCCGCACAAGGACGAACCATCCTTCGCCCCTTAAGCCATCTTCTCATCCATGCACACATCACATCGCGCCACCTCTGAAAACGACCGGCAACCCCCTGGCATTGAATCCTTTGCAGAAGGGGATATCATCTTCAATGCCGGCGATCCCGCCCACCGCTTTCACATTCTTCTTGGGGGCAGCGTTGCACTGTCCAAACACAACGAGCCACCCATACACATCACGGGGCGCCATGCCTTTGGAGTGGAAGGAATCATCAGTACGGCCGGTGTGTATCCCTGCACCGCACTGGCGCTGGAACCCTGCAGAGTGGCCACCTATCAGGCCGATGTCATCGACGACATCCTGCAGAACTCCCCACGGACCATCCAGCTTATCATGGAAGGGCTTTCCCATGTTTTGGAGGCAAGCTGGACAAGGTTCGGCAAAAACAATCCCGCGAACATGCAGACCCAATTCGTGGGCCGGATCCAAACCAAAGGTCCTGGCCAATGGGTCATGAAAGATGGAGAAATGAGCACGGAAATCTACCGGATCATTTCAACGGACAAGGGGCTCGAAGTTGTTAAGAACGACAACCAGCTGGCCGTGATCAAAGAGCCGGGAGAAATATTCGGGGAAATGGCCTTCCTGCTCAACGAAGGAAGAACCGCAGGGATCAGATCCCTGGGCAATTCCGTGCTCGAGGTCTATTCGCCCGAGCAATTGACTTCCATGCTCTCGGACTACCCTGATTTTTCCCTGCGGGTGATAACCACTCTGGCCCAACGTCTTGCCAAAACCAGCCGGGAATTGGCCGAAACCAAAAACCGCATGGAAAAAAGCATGTGAGGCCGACAATCCTGTCCTGAACACCGTTGCCTTTTTTGTATTTTATCCGAACCGATCACCCCGACAAAAAAATGAAATGCCCCTTGCCAGACAACCGGTGAGGGGCAAAGACATACTGAAATCAAGGAGTATGATATGAAAGATGATAAGGGACTCTATTACTATCCCAATCCCTCAAGCAAACAGGAACGCATGTATGTCCGCGAGAACGACGGGGCCATCGAGTTCAGACTCTGGAGCAGCCGAAGCCCTGAAGTGTGGGATCGACACGGCTGGCTGGACATGGATATCATCCAACGGGCTGCGGAGATGCAGAAACAGCGTGGCAACAAGGCCCCCACTGAAATCTATGATCTGGATTCCGCTAAATTTCTGCTCAAGAATGAAAAATAGGAGAAAGGGAGCAGCGCACGGTACGTAGCAGGCAGTGCGCAGTGCGCAGCTTGAAAAAAGCCCTGAGTAACACCATGAGGATTGGGTGGCTCTGGGCTTTTTTCTGGGTTTCACGCGGCAGAGATTTACTGGAATTGCACCACAATCTTCTGATTCTTTCCTTCACGGCGAACCTGAAAGACCAGATCCTGATCCTTCTGTGCTGCGGGAAAGGCTGCTCTGTGCAGATCGAGCCCGCTTGTAATCTCGTGGCCACCAGCGGTAACCAGAACATCACCCGGCCTGAATCCCGCCCTGGCAGCCCTGGAATCGGGAATCACTCCCTTCACCACAAGCGCGTCATCCCGTGATTCGAGAACCAAGCCCAATCGGCTGCCCGTGCCTGTTGACGGGCAGAGATAGTAATAGTCGGCGCCCGCCGGCGTGATTTCGCTGCTCGCTCTCACCGGCATGACCGAAACGACACGGGCTTCCGGATCCAGCACACTCAGGCGATCTGCTATGCCCCAGCGGTTCTCCACATGCCCGGCTCCCGCCAGAATAACCACCTTGCGCCCGGTTTTTTCCCGCTACCCGACCGCGGTCTCAGCCATGGCCGTATCCCAGAGGGACTGGACCAGGAAAAACGACTCGGTAAGGGAATCTTCCTGATTACTCATCTGGGCATGCATGAGCAGCATGGGGCCAAGAGCCTTTTTCTGTTCCTCGGGTGCCAGAATCAACGGATCAGGAATATATTTCTGGTCCGGCTCTACAACGCCTTCCAGCCCGTTTTTCCGGACCGTATCCACAATCCTGCGGGGAATGTTCAGGGCTGCCATGGGAAGGCCGAATTCCCGACAAATCTCGAAAACAGGCTTGTACAAATGAAAAGGATGTCCCCAGCGATCCTTCCACTCAAGACGGGATGGAATGTCAGCCATGGAAATCGTCCCATTATTCCACGCATCCAGCACAGGCTGCATGTCCCGTGAAACCATTTCCAGGCCAACCACGGGCCGATCTTTGCTTTCGGCCAGGGTGCGAAGGATCGTTGCCTGCCCCAGATGATCGCAGGCGTTGGTATGTCCCTCACCGAGAAGGATGTAATCGGCAGTGCCGACCTGAGCCGACAAGCAATTCGGGGAAATGGTTTCTCCCTGGTTGGTATGCAATATGGGATTTGGAACCGGTTCGTGGACCGTACGCATTGTCTTATGCCCGGCACACCCTACAGCCGTCACGATCATCCCGGCAAAGGCGACTGCCAGTAAAATCTCTTTCATATCCATCTTCCTCTCCATGCTTGGATTGGTACAAACATTGGCAACCCTACCCCGTGCACGGCATAATCACCAAGCTCTTTCTCAACGCTTACCCGGCGGACAGTACATGCGCCACATCGTTTTCTGCAAGCCATCCAAATGAAAAACCGGCAAGGTCACCCCTGCCGGTTTATATATCGGATTACAGGATCATGCCCCTAATCCCACTTGCGCTTGTCCTCGATAAGACGGATCTGGGGAGGCAGACTTCCCGGATCGAGAACCTTGAGCAGAGGACGGATCTTGATCTTCTCGCGGAAGGAGTGGAGCAATTCGTCTTCACGGCTGAAACTGCTGGCCTCGATGGACAGGATCATTTCATCGATTCCGCCGGGATTGGTCACCTCGATCTGCCACCGTTTGACCTCTTCGAAACTGGCAAGAACCTGTTCCACCTGATGCGGATAGACGAACATGCCCTTGATCCTGGCCGTGGTGTCCACACGACCGACAATCGTTCCGAGCCGCGGAGAGGTTCTTCCACAGGAGCAGGGCTCACGATCGATATAGGAAAGATCCCCGGTGGCCAGACGGATCAGGGGATAGGTCTTGTTGAAGGCAGTGACCACGATCTCGCCCACGTCACCGTCTTTCAAGGGGATACCTGTGTCCGGATGGCAGATTTCCACAAAACAACGATTGGCCACATGCAGCCCGTTCTTCTGAAAACACTCGTAGCCGATGCACCCGACGTCAGCGGTTCCGTATCCCTGGCGCATGATCAAATCGAATTTCTTCTCTATGGTCGTGCGCATCTTTTCGGAAAACTTTTCCCCGGTGACAAAGGCCACTTCGAGATAGAGCTCCTTGCGCAGGTTAAGCCCCTTTTCTTCTCCCTTCTGTGCCAGATGCATCAGATAGCTCGGTGTGCCCACATATCCGGTCACCCTGAGTTTCTGCATGATATCCAGCTGGTTATTGGTATTGCCCGGGCCTGCAGGAATGACCGCGCAATTGAGATTCTTGAGAGGCTCCTCAAACATGAGCCCGGCAGGATTCATGTGATAGTTGAAGGTGATCTGCGCCAGATCGCCGGGTCTGAAACCGGCTGCATAAAAGCTCTCCGACCATCCCCAATAATCCTCACTGCGATCCTCGGGATCGAAAATCGGGCCGGGTGACAGAAAAATGCGGCGCAACTCCCCGAGATCCTTGGTCAACAGTCCACCCAGACGGGGTCCCATGGACTGGAGAAAGATAAGCTCTTTTTTCTTGAGAATGGGTATATGCTTGAGATCGGACAATTCTCTGAATTTTTCCACATCGAACTGGGCCCGATCAAACCGTTTCTTGACATCCTCGGAATATCTATACGCATAAGAAAGCAGATCTTTGAGCTGAATCTGATAAAATTTTTTGCGCTCGCTCTCGTCGAGAACCTCGCGTCGGCTGTAGATTCCTTCTGTGCGGTCTTTGCGGGTCATGTGCCGCCACCCCCTTGAAATGGATTGTATTCCCATCCCTTGCGATCTATCTGCAAACCACAGGTACGGGTACTCTGATGTAAACCGTGTCTGATAGAGTTTTTTGCCCCAAAAAGCAAGTAGCAGCCGGACCACTTTCAGCGGTCCCTGCACCTATTCAGGATAATTGGCGTTTCAAAAAACTGCTGACAGCATACCCGTCATCCCGATGCGCGCCAACGACGCAACGTTCCCATGCTCCCCCACACGACTACCGGCCAGTGACCCCGTATACGTCCCTGGATCAAACCGGGGATAACGCTTTTTTCTTCGAGTCCTGAAAAAAATTGTCGCGTTCCGGTTTGGGCGAACACGAGGTTCGCCCCGGACATTCACCTTCCATTCGCCTTTCCCGTCAGCTTTGCATAAGGTCTGCTAACCTCGCAAGCTCGCTAAGCATTCACTTTTACTCTGCATAAGGTCTGCTAACCTCGCAAGCTCGCTAAGCATTCACTTTTACTCTGCATAAGGTCTGCTAACCTCGCAAGCTCGCTAAGCATTCACTTTTCCCGCCCTTCCTGCGCACTGCGCCCTGCGTACTGCGCACTTTTTTCCTGTCGAGTCCTACCACCTCTCCCTCCGCCCCTTTTTTCCGGGCAAAAATCAGGAAACCGGTATGGGCGACCATCCGGTCATCCGGGCGGAATCGCTCGCCGTTGATCTTGTATTTGCGCAGCAGGATCTCGAGCACCTCGACATCGCCAAAAGGCGCATGCTCAAGGGCAAGGAGCAGGTCCTGAACCTGATTGGTGGTTGGAAGCAGAAATCCAATCGGGGCACCTGGACGCATGGCCGCGGCTGCCTGCTCGAGATACTCCCAGGGCGTACGCACATCCAGAAAGAGTGCGTCCACATCGGTCTGCAAAAACCCTTCTGTAATGTCCCGGTTGAACCATTCGACCCGCGAAGCAAGCCCGGCCCATTCGAGATTCTGGGAGCACAGGTCGCTGAATTCCTCCCGTCTGTCATAGGAGAAAACCCGTCCCTGTTCACCAACACTCCAGGCCAGGGCCATGGTCATCCCGCCGGAACCGCTTCCCGCCTCGATGATCCGCCTCCCCGGGCCCACGCCCAAACGCAGCATGGCATAGCCGATGTCCTTGGGATACATGATCTGGGTATGTCGTTTGATCCCCTTGATCAGATCGTACAGCGTGGGCAATAAAACAGAATAGGGACGTCCAAGATGGGTGTTCACGCTTGCCCCGAATCCCTGATCCAGAACATCGGCGAGCTCGAGCTTGCCGTCATGGGTGTGCAGGGTTTCTTCGGGATCGAGAACACGAAAGTATCGCTTGCCCTTGGGGCTGACTAACATTACCAATTGACCGGCTTGTAACATGGGGGTTCCTCCTCGAGAATAAGGGGCGAGGTATCCCGGGTTCAACAATCCTGTCAATAAAGGGTTCTGACAAAAAAGCACCCAGGGCACATTTGTTCGAATGCAGGCACCTGAAAGACGGGGCCGGCGAGAGAACTTCAAACCGCCCGGAACGGGGCGAGCTGGTCATGCGAACAAATTGGCCCTGAAAAAGCACCTCCATGCCCTTGTCATTTCCCCAAAACGACCTATATTTACCTATTGTTTTTGATACGCACTCACTCACCTCAGGCAAGGAATTTCACTGACGTGGATTTCACATATATTTTTGGACCCGTACCCTCGGGCAGACTCGGCCGCTCTCTTGGCCTCGATCTTC
This sequence comes from Desulfoplanes sp. PS50, assembly GCF_053851535.1. Classification (NCBI taxonomy): domain Bacteria; kingdom Pseudomonadati; phylum Thermodesulfobacteriota; class Desulfovibrionia; order Desulfovibrionales; family Desulfoplanaceae; genus Desulfoplanes; species Desulfoplanes sp. PS50. The sequence goes on from NZ_JBSPZA010000006.1 coordinate 11,537, forward strand.
TGGGCCACCCTATCTGTGACTTTGACTGTTTGTACTGTGAAGTGGGCAAAACCCGAGTCCACACACTGACGCGCAAACCATGGGTCAAGGCCGGGACCATTCTGAACGAACTCGAGGCATGGCTCTCTCTCGGCCTGCCGCTTCCCGAATACATCACCCTGGGGGGAAAGGGGGAGCCCTGTCTGAACAGCGAGATGGGTGCGATCATCCAGGGCGTGCATCGCCTGGCTCCACGGATTCCCGTTGCCGTACTGACCAATGGGACGCTCCTTGGAAATCCCGAGGTCAGTGAGGCCATCAGCCAGGCCGAGGTCGTCCTGCCCTCCATGGATACCCTGATCAACGATGAATTTCTCAAACTCAATCGCCCCTGTCCCGGGCTGAATCTGGAAGCAATCCGCACAGGGATTCTGTCGTGGGGCTCCACCTATAATGGGTCCATCTACCTGGAAATCCTTCTTGTAGCCGGAATCAACGACACGGAAAACAATCTCCGGGCCATGGTCTCGTTCTGCAAAAAACTGGCACCGGAACGTATCGACGTGGTCACCATGACCCGACCAGGTGCGTATTCCGCTGCGCGACCCGTTGACGCTGCCACCCTTGATACATGGCGAGCCGCCCTGGCCCCAGCCCAGAAGAACGCTTCCTTCACCCATACGGCAAAACATATCGATCCTCGCCTCTTTGCTACCATGGATGACATACAGCTGAAAAAGGCTATTCTGAACTCCATTGCCATCCGCCCCCAGACCGTCCAGCAACTCGGTCTGGCCATGGACATTCGCGAGAAACAGATCAAAAAGGTCATCGATCATCTCGTTGCCACGCGCCAAGTTACCGCGATCATCGATGCCGATAGCACATTCTATTCCTGTCTCGATCAAGATCGGGAATAGTCGATCAACAAATTTCCGTCGTCTCCAGACCCGTATCGAACCAGTTTACACGGAAATCGATACCTCCTGCCGAACCGTTATCGTCGAGCAGGGAAATGGATTTGGAGATGATTCCAACTTTTTCAAGCATATAGAGGAAACTATGGCCTCCAACAAAAACCGTCGCAAGATGTTTATCAGCGTTCTTCCCGGAGAACAGGTCGAAGTGGTCCTGACCCAGGACGGCCGGGTCGAGGAATACTATCTGGAAATGGTTCATCAGAGCAAAACCAAAAGCAATATTTACAAGGCAAAAATCCACAACATCGACGCAGCCCTGCAGGCAGCCTTTATTTCCTATGGAGCCCCAAAAAACGGCTTTCTGCAGGTAGACGAGATTCATCCCGAGTACTACCAACCCGGAACCAGACACAAAAAGGGAAGCAAATATCCCCCCCTCCAGGAAGCCCTCAAACCCGGTCAGGAAGTTCTGGTCCAGGTTGTCAAAGACCCTACAGGCTCCAAAGGGGCTTTTTTGACCACCTATCTCTCCCTGCCTGGACGATACATCGTTCTCACCCCGGGACGTGAGCAACTGGGGATTTCGCGCAAAATCGAAGACCCCAAGGAACGCGAACGCCTCAAAAAGATTTTCGAAGAACTCAAAGTTCCCGAAGGCCTTGGACTCATCGTGCGCACCGTCAGCGAGGGCCAGAGCAAGACCACCCTTGGCAGGGATCTGCAATTTCTGAAACGGTTATGGAAGGAAGTCCGCAAGAAGGGGGTCGAGGCATCCGCTCCGAGCCTGGTCTATGAGGAAAAGGATCTGGCCTTCAGGGCCGTGCGGGATTATTTCACTCAGGATGTGAACGAAATCTGGGTGGACCACGAAGACACCGCCAAAATGGTCAAGGATACAGTTACCTTGCTCTATCCCCGGCGGACCAAGATGGTCAAACAGCATACGGATTTCGAGCAGACCCTGTTCGAACGATTCAATATTGAAAACCAGCTCATCCAGATCTTTCGCCGGGAGGTCAACCTCCCCAGTGGCGGGCAGCTCTGCTTCGACCAGACCGAGGCCCTCATGGCCGTGGACATCAACTCAGGCAAGATCGGCGGCAAAAAGAACTTCAAGGAAATGGCCCTGCGAACCAACCTTGAGGCGGCCGAAGAAATCCCCAGACAGCTCCGTCTGCGTGACGTCGGCGGGCAGGTGGTCATCGACTTCATCGAGATGAAGGACAGAGGTCATATCCAACAGGTGGAAAAAACCGTGCGTGCCGCCATGAAGGGCGACAAAGCCCGGACCGATGTGGGCCGACTTTCCAAATTCGGACTCATGGAACTCATTCGACAACGGCTGGGCACATCGGCACTCTCCCTGAGCATGGAACCCTGTCCCTGCTGCAACGGGGTGGGAATCCGGAGGAACCTCGAATGGCAGGCCATCCAGACTCTCAAGGAAATGTACAGGCAACTGCGCCGCAAACAATGCCCCTCGCCCTTTGAATACTGCACCAGCCCGGAGTTGGCGGCCTATATTCTCAATCACAAACGGGATATGATCCATCGGTTCGAAGAGGAATTCTCCAAGGACATCTTTCTGGTCTCAGCCAACAGCCCCGTAAGCACGTAGACGTCATGGCCAAAAAACGCCTTCTGTTACATATCTGCTGCGGCCCCTGCGCCATCTACCCGGTCCAGGTTCTCAGGGACCAAGGGTATGACGTCACAGGGCTGTACTTCAATCCCAACATCCATCCCCTTCAGGAGTATCTCAAACGGCGTCAGGGGGTTGTGGAAACCGCCGAAAGACTCGATCTCCCGGTCATTTACAAAGACAAGGACCATGATCCGGCCTCGTACCTGCGTGCCGTGGCCTTCCGGGAAAACAACCGCTGTTTCCACTGCTATACCATGCGGCTCGAGAAAACCTGGTCCGTGGCCAAACGGGGCGGGTTCGATTGTTTCACCTCCACCCTGCTGTACAGCAAATTCCAGCAGCACCAGACCATTGCCGATCTGGGTCGCGATATTGCGGGCAGGGGCGCGACCCAATTTCTGTATCAGGATTTCAGGGAAGGCTGGAAACAGGGTATTGACATCTCCAAGGAATGGAACATCTACCGGCAGCAGTATTGCGGATGTATCTATTCGGAAATGGAACGGTATAAACGAGAGTTGGAAGGGCTGTTTTAAGGATTAAGGGTTAAGGTTTAAGGGGGGAGGACACTGGAACCTGGGGGTCTTTTCGATAAAAACGTCATTCCGGACTTGAACCGGGATCTCTCCGGGTTGGGCACTGCTTGGACGTTTCAGCCTCATTCTTTGCCTTCAAGATCCCGGCCTGCGCCGGGATGACGGGTATCGTCGGGATGGCGGATTTCTTGATTCCCGGAACATCAGGATTTGTCTGAAATCGGGAAAAGGGCACGGCGCGCCGTGCCCCTACGGGTGTTGTTTCCCGTCTCCAGACTCACCCACCTTAAAACCTAAAACCTACACTCGCCTTTGCTCCTCTACCTCCACGTCCCCTTCTGCCGCAAAAAATGCCGGTATTGCGCCTTTGCTTCAGGCCCTTTTTCCCAAGGGGCGATGCAAACCTATGTGGATCTCCTTCTTCAGGAACTCGCATTCTGGAGCGATCGCCTGGAATACCCCGTTTTCGAGACCATCTATTTCGGCGGGGGTACCCCCTCGCTCCTGCCTGTCAGAAATATCGAACGTATCCTGGCCACCATTTCCTCCCGATTTCACATAGCTGCGGGTGCCGAGATCACCCTGGAGGCCAATCCGGAATCAGCCAACGATCAAACCTATCTCCGCGTGCTTCACCAATTGGGTGTGAACCGCCTGAGTCTCGGGGTACAATCCCTTGATCCCAAACAGCTGCAAACCCTTGGACGTATTCATTCGCCGGATCAGGCAATCCAGAGCCTGGACAACGCCCGTGCAGCCGGATTCACCAATATCGGTCTGGATTTCATCTGGGGAATCCCCGGACAGACCACGGCCCAATGGCTTGATCAATTGGAAACCGTTGTCACTCTTCGCCCTGATCATCTTTCCTGTTATGGATTGACCGTTGAGCCCGGGACATTGCTCGAGCAGGATATTGCAACCGGAACTCTCAGCCTCCCCCCGGAAGACGATCAGGCATCCATGTTTCTTGAGGGATCGGCCCTGCTTGCCTCCCAGGGGTACGACCATTACGAAATCTCCAATTATTGTCTCCCCGGAAAACAGAGTCGCCATAATACCGGATACTGGGAGGGAAAGGAGTATCTGGGCGTCGGTCCTGGCGCGGTATCTACAATCTCTTCAAATCGCTGGACAAATCCAGCAAGTCTACCAGCCTATACCTCGGCCCTGAAGCACAAGGAACTCGATGCAGACAGGGAATTTCTTGCGCCCGCTACCCTGAACAATGAACGAATCATGCTCGCATTGCGCACCCGCAAGGGGCTGAATCTCGACATGATCCAAGCCGATGTACCGGAAGATCCGACGCGCAACCATGCTTACTCCATCGAAACCTTGCGCAGGCAGGGGCTCGCCTATACAATGGGGACTTCCTTGTGCCTGACCACAAAGGGGATGCTTGTGAGCAACGATATCATTTCTGAATTTCTCTTCCCGCAGGACATCGACCAGAATGGGTGATCTTCCATGTACGGAAAACTTTTCGGGCAATTTCTCTATGACCAGGGTGTTATCTCGAAGTCACAACTCAGAGATGGCCTTCTCCAGCAGGACAAGATCAACCATCCCCTGGGGGTCCTGGCCCTGGAACAGGATATGCTTGTTCCGGAACAACTGCGAAAGCTTCTGGCCCTCCAGAAGAGATCGGACAAACAGCTCGGTCTGCTCGCCATTGAACAAGGCTATCTCAATGCCGAGCAGGTTGATTTTCTTGTAAACATCCAGAAGCGGGCCCACCTTTTTATCGGCGATATCTTGGTTCGACAGGGGAGCGTCTCTCCCGAGGTTTTGCAAACCCAGCTCACTCTTTTTCATGAATTCAACCGCGAGATAGCATCCCGAATCAAGAATCGTCTCAAGAGCCTGCCCGCTTCCGTGCTTATCGAACACATACTGGAGACCACCCAGGCCTATATATCCCGGGCCATCTGCGGCAAGGCAAAGGCCACGGACATTCTTTCCTGTCACCATCCGGACCTGAAAGACACATGCATCACCGCACACCTTACCCTGCATGTAGCCGCATGCAGGGTGCACATCAGCTTTGGATTCAGTCTGGACAGGAGAGAGGCTCTCTCCCTATGCTATTGTCTGACCGACCGAAGCATTCAGGGGCAGAACCGGGTGAGCTCTGTGATAGGAGAGTATGCTGATTCCCTCGGCTATCTGGTGGACAATGCCCTGCGCCGAGCCGGATATCCGGTGACCGGCAGCTGCATGACCATGCACACAGACACCGAACCCGCTCGAAACGCCATGCTCTGTCTGCGCATGAGCACGACCATCGGCCCCTTTGTTCTTTTCTTCAACATCATCCCTTTGGATTAAGGCTGGCATGGCCCCTCTTACCAATAATCTTTCCATCGGCGTATTCGATTCCGGCGTAGGTGGCCTGACCGTACTCAAGGCATTGCGGGACCGACTTCCCCAAGAAAATCTCGTATATCTGGGGGATACGGCCCGTCTTCCTTATGGAACCAAAAGCCCTGACACGATCACCCGGTACGCCGTGCAGGTTGCAACCCGGCTGATCTCCCAGAAGATCAAACTTATGGTCGTGGCCTGCAACACGGTATCATCCGTGGCCCTGGAAGATCTGAAAACAAAATGCGCGCCCATCCCGGTCCTCGGTGTGGTCGATCCCGGAGCCCGAGCTGCATGCCGGACGTCGGTAAACAAACAGATCGCTGTCATGGGAACGGAATCGACCATTTCACGGGGTGCATATCAGAAGGCCATCCACGCCATCGCCCCGGACGCGACCATTCTGTCCAAGGCCTGCACCCTGTTTGTGGCCCTGGCCGAGGAAGGGTGGCTGGACGGACAGGTCGCCACATCCGTGGCCAGGCGCTACCTGGACGAGCTCCTTGCAGACAACCCGGGCGCGTCCCCGGACTGTCTGGTACTCGGATGCACCCATTTCCCACTGCTCGCACCGGCCATCGCCAGGGTAACCGGCCCCGGCATGACCTTGGTTGACTCGGCAAGCACCACGGCATCGGAAGTTGCCGAAATTCTTCGTCAAAACAACCTTGTTACTGATTCCGACGAACCGGGCAGAACACGTTTTTTGGCCACGGATTCGGCCTCCCGGTTCGCCAGGGTGGGAACCATCTTTCTGCAGCGACCCATCCTTCCCGAGGATGTGGAAATCATCGATTTATAGACAATACTCTCTTTTCACCCCACACGTTGTTCCATGGTCCAAGCAAACAAATCACTCATTCTGGCGGAAAAACCTTCAGTCGCCCGGGAAATCGCCAAGGTCCTCGGCATCCGAGGACGCGGCCAGGGATATCTCGAAGGCGACCGCCACGTGATCACCTGGGCAGTGGGTCATCTGGTGAATATCGCCGAGCCAGGAGACCAGAACCCGGCCTGGGGCAAACGTTGGTCCATGGATCAACTGCCCATGATCCCGGCACGGTTCACCCTCACGGTGCTCGATCAGACAAAGGACCAATTCGTCGTGGTCAAATCCCTGCTCACACGCGAGGATATCACCGAGGTCATCAATGCCACGGACGCCGGCCGCGAGGGCGAACTCATTTTCCGGCGCATCTATCTGATGGCCGGATGCGACAAGCCCATCAAACGTCTCTGGGCCAATGACATGACCGAGGCCGGACTCAAGAAGTCCCTCGCCTCCCTGGTCCCGGGGGAGGACAAGCGCAATCTCGGGCTGGCCTCCTTTGCCCGGGCCGAGGCGGACTGGCTCGTGGGGATGAACTTCTCCCGGCTGTTTACGGTCAAGACGGGCGGACTGGTCACGGTGGGCCGGGTGCAGTCTCCGGTCCTGAAACTGCTCGTGGACCGGCGCAAAGAGATCGAACATTTCAAGCCCGAGGATTACTGGACCGTCGAAGGGATGTTCGGTCAGAAAGACGAGCCCTTCAAGGGAATCTGGTTCGCCCCGCCCAAGCGCAAGGACAGCCGGGTCTGGGAAGAGGATCGTGCCCGGAAACTGGCCGAAGACTGCCAGGGCAAACTGGGTGTGGTGGAATCGGTTGCAAGCACCAAGGGCCGCCAGCGCCCCCCCCTGCCCTTTGACCTGACCACCCTGCAGCGCGAGGCCAACACCCGGCTCGGTCTGTCCGCCAAAAGGGTCCTGGAAATCGCTCAGGAACTCTATGAAACCAAAAAAATTCTCACCTATCCGCGAACCGATTCCCGGTATCTGACCACCGAGGTGTACAAGGAGATCCTGGATCACCTTCGGGCGGTGTACCCCCATTTTCCCGAGATCAGCGCACAGGCCGCCGAACGGATCAAGGCAGCCAAAAAGAAATTTACCTGCGTGAACGACAAAAAGGTCTCGGACCACCACGCCATCATTCCGACGACCAAACCGGCCGTGCGGGACCAGCTTACCCCGGACCAATGGAACATCTATGAAATGGTCTGTCGCCGGACCATGGCCGCCTTTCTTCCGGACTGCACCTTTCTGACCTCCCTGGTCTGGATTCTGGTGGACGAACAGCCCTTCAAGGCCACAGGCAAGATATTCACGGACAGGGGGTGGTTCGCTGCCGAGCCCTGGCGCTCTGCCCAGGACAACCCCCTTCCCCGGGTGACCAAAGGGGATGGCATCGAGGTCCGGGAGGTCGGACCGGTCAAACATACCACCAAGCCCCCGGCCCATTTCACGGACGCCTCCCTGCTCGGGGCCATGGAAACCGCGGGCAAACTTGTGGACGACGAAGCATTGCAGGAGGCCCTCAAGGAACGGGGACTGGGCACTCCGGCCACCCGGGCCCAGATCATCGAGACGCTCGTCAGTAGAAACTACGTGGCCAAGCAGGGCAAGAAACTGATCGCAACCGACACGGGCTGCCACGTGGTCGAAACCGTGGAATCCTCCCTGCCTGATCTGGTCTCTCCGGAACTGACCGGGGCGTGGGAACAGAAGCTCAAGTCCATGGAACAGGGAACGATCACCTATCCGGAGTTCATGGGCAGGATAAAAACCATGGTCAAAAACGGGGTGGACAACCTGCGCGATACAAAATTCGCCACCAGCCCGGCCACCCTTCCTCCGGGCAAGACATCCCTTGGCACATGCCCTTTATGCGGGGGCGCTGTGGTGGCGAATCCCAAGGCCTATGGATGCATCAATTGGCGCGAACCCAACGGCGGATGCCCCTTCACCATCTGGAAAAACATGTTCGGAGGAAAAATCACCCAGACCCAGGTAAAGGAACTCCTGACCAAGGGCGTGACCGCCAAGGAACTCGACCTGAAAACCAGAGACGGCAACCCCTTCAAGGCGCGACTGGAAGTGCGCCAGGGCAGGGTCGCAATCAGACGTGACCAACCCCCGACGCCCAGCTCTATCCCGCAGCAATAATTTCCCCGGCGCACCACCCTTCCCATGACTCACATCCCCGGGCCATCCTGACATCTAGTATGACAGGATGGCCTTTTCTGTTTTCAAAAACCAGCTGATTTGCTGCAATGCCCCCAAAAAAAATCTGGTAAAAACATATAACTGTCTATATCACACAACGCACCGAAGATGTCTTACACCTTCCACTCTCCTTTCACTGTTGCGAGGTTGTATCATGCTCGTACCCATCCCCGGCTTCAGACCCTTTTTCTTTTGCTGTCTGTGTTCCCTGTACGCGATTTTGTCTCTTCCGGCCTCCCTGTTCGCCGAACCCGCTTCTCTGCTCTCGGCATACGATCTTCGTGACGTGAACGGGGTGAGCTACATCGGTCCGGTCAAGAACCAGAACCCTTTGGGTACCTGCTACGCCTTTGCTGCCGTTGCCACGGCCGAAGGCACCTACAACAAGGCACAGGCCGATTATGACGGCAATCCCGTCTCCCTGTCAGAATCCTTTGTCGTCTGGAGTCTGGGCCAGAAATATGAGGGTTTCCCCACAGGCCGAAACGGGGGGGGGAGCCAACTACGACTACGACGAACTCCAGGCCTTGGTGGATTATGGCGTCTGTTACGAAGAGGAGTTCCCCTATACAACCGACTGGGACGTGATCAAACAGTATGACAAGGATAGCTCCCATGAATTGGACTATCACTGGGACGCCCCGCGCATCCAGTTCGCCGGATTTCACCGATTGCCCACCAACGATATCGAAACCATCAAACGAGCCATCCATACATTTGGAGTCGTGGACGCCGCGGTCGATGTAACCGACGAATTCCAGACATACACCGACGGCATTTTTTCGGACAACGCCACCACAGCCGCCAATCCCCTTGAATACTTTACCCCGACCAACCACGCCATCTCCCTGGTCGGGTGGGACGACAATTCCACCGGCGAAGGCAAGGGCGCCTGGTTCCTGCGCAATTCATGGAGTGAGAACTGGGGCGAGGACGGCTACATGCGCATCGATTACGCTTCCGCCCGGGTGGCCACATCTGCCTGCTATCTGCATTACAAAGAGTGGAACGATCACGGATTCGACTCCATTGCCCTGACCAATACGGGGTCCGTAGCCGGCACGCTCGATGCCACCGGCTATCAGCCTGTTGCCCGGGGATGGTACGAATGGGGCGATGACACCTCGTTCATGATCAACAACGGGACCATCATGGCTACCGGTACAGTGGACTCAGGCAATCCCTATGTGCACGGCATGTTTCTCTGGGCGGGCAATGTCGGCCGGATCGAAAACAACGAAATTCTCAGTGCAACGGCATCCACGGACGAGGGACAGTCCACGGCCTACGGGGCGTGTCTGCAGGGACATGAAATCATCAATACAGGGACCATCTCGGTCAATGCCACCTCGAACGATGACCGGGCCACGGCCTACGGGGCCCGGTTTTTCAGTTTCGATGCAAACGGTGTTTTAACAATACCGGCTCCATAACCGCCAGGGCGGGGGGCAGCGACGGGTGGGCCTATGGACTTCTGAGCACGGATGCGGACCGCGTGGAAAATACCGGAAACATGACCGCCATTGGTAATGGATATGCCGTAGCCATTCTCGCCGAGGGTCCCACAGAAACCTTCAATCAAGGCAATCTGATAGCCAACGCAACCACGGGTGATTCATTCGGACTGGCTGTTTATGCGGGTTCAGGAACCAATACCGGGACCATCCGGGCGGAGGCGTACGATGACGATGGAAGCGCATGCGGTATCAAGGCGGATGAAGCGGTTTTGATCAGCAACGAAAATACGATCACGGCCAAGGCGGTTGGCGCAACCGGCAGTGCAAAAGGGATATCAAGCTGGGGTTCAGAAACAATTTCCAACAGCGGGACCCTCACTATTGAAGCCAAACATGCGGCCAGGGGCATTGACTCCCTGTACGGAAACCGGGTCACCAATACAGGGACAATCAACGCGACCGCAGCAAATGCCAGAGGCATCTCGACCTCGGACACTGAGCAGGTCACCAATGCAGGAACCATTACTGCAACGACCACCACGGGACAGGCCTGTGGCGTGAATCTGAAGGGCGGCACCCTGACCAACACTGCAACTGGAACCATTGTGGCCACTACCACAAGTGGGACAGTCAGAACCCTGAATCTGGTGGACTCCAGGGCGACCAATGCGGGGACCATCACGGCAGCAGGACCGGGCAGTGATGTCTATGCGGTCTATCTCACGGAATCCACCCTGCTCAATGACGGGTCAGTAAACGGTAATACCTTTGTGTGAGAAGAAAGCATTCTGGGCGGGGATGGAACGTTCACCGGGGATGTGATCAATGACAGTGGAACCGTAGCCCCGGGAAATTCCATCGGGACACTGGCCATTGTGGGGAATTATGTCCAACGACCGAACAGTGTTCTGGAAATCGAATTCGACAACGTTGCATCCGACAGGCTGAATATCTCCAATATCGCCGACATCCAGGGCGGCACCCTTAAATTGGTCCCTCTGGGCTACACGACCGGGGGTAATCATCTTTTCTTGAATGCCGCAACCATTACCGGGAAATTCGACCAGATCCTCTCCCCTGCGATTTTCAAAACCGGTTTGTCAGGCGGCACCCTGGCCCTTTCCCGAAACAGCTATGCCTCTCTTGGAGCCAATGACGGCCAGCGGGGCGTGGGCGGCGCCCTGGAAGCAATCAGGCCCACGGCCAGCGGAGACATGAACACAATTCTCAACGGTCTCGACACCATGCAGCTCGCCCCCTTGCAGAACGCCCTGAACGACATGACCCCGGGCATGCACGCGGCTGCCAGCTACGCAGCTCTTCAGAACACCCACCGGTCCATGGGCTATGTGCGCCGTCACTGGAAGGATCTGCAGACCGAATCCATGCGGCCGACACTCCGTATGAATCCTCCGAACAAGGGGTTAACGGAACCCGGTTCAATGCCTGGGGCTCCTTTCTGGGCGCAAGCTCCAGGGCAAAATCCCAGGACGTAATCCCCGGATGCAACGAGTCCATGACCGGCCTGGTCCTGGGACTGGATTACAGGATCGGGGACAACCTGACCACCGGGCTGGCCGGTTCCTACACCACCCAGTCCCTGGACCAGGAGGACGGTTCGGGTTCCTCGACCATCAAGACCTTCAGAGGCTACGTGTACGGATTGTGGGATGAAAATCCCGAGGCCAAAGGCTGGTACGTTGCAACGGCCCTGGGAATGGGTGCCATCCGTTTCGATACCGACCGGGACATCGCCTTCCTGAACCGCGAGGCCGAAAGCGACCATTCCGGCCAGGACTACTCCCTGCTGGCCACCACCGGGTATGACATGGAAACGGGCAACTGGACCATCCGGCCCAGCCTGAATCTGGAATACGTCTTTCTCCACGAAGAAGGATATGACGAATCCGATGCCGGAGACATGAACCTGCATATAAGCAGCCATGACTCCCACTCCCTGCAATCCGCTCTGGGGGTGAGCATCGCCCGCAGATGCCGCATGAAACAGGCAGTCATCATCCCGGAGATCCGCCTGGCCTGGACACACGAATTCCTGCCCGAGCAGGATGATCTGACGTCCCGGTTCCTGGCAGCGGGCCCCGGATTTGACATCCCCTCGCGCGACATCCCCAAGGACGCCCTCAATCTCGGCCTGGCCGTCAAGGCCCCCCTCTCCCGGGACATCCTTGCCGCCTTTGACTACGAATGCACCCTGACCGAGGCCAATGAATCCACGGACCACCGATTGGGCGCCCAGCTCAGAATAAGGTTCTGAATCCAAACAGACAATGCATCCACAAAGCCCCGGAAAGAGACTTCATCACCGGGGCTTTGTGCGTTGAAAACCAAAAATTTTTGTGCTCGGAAGAACGAGAAACTTTAAAGACTATCGACTTCCATTTGCCATTCATTCCTGCGAGAGTTATTTACAAACAGTACACAACGATCATTAACGCTTCAGGAACGAATATCTTGAAAAAACCGTATGCCCCTCCTTTTACAATCAGTCCACGCATACTCGAGCTCGTGGAACACATCGGCGAAATCCTCGGACGCCTTTCACTGACCATGGACTCTCCCGGTTCTCCTGTTCTGCGCAAAGAAAACAAAATCCGAACCATTCATGGCTCGCTGGCCATCGAGGGAAACTCACTCAATCTGGAGCAGGTGACCGCCATTATAGAGGGCAAACGGGTTCTTGGGTCGTTCCGGGATATCCAGGAAGTCCACAACGCTGTCCGGGCCTATGAATCCATTGATCTCTGGGACCCATACTCCATGCAGGATTTGCTTGCTGCACATACAACCTTGATGCATGGTCTCATGGAGAAACCGGGAGTTTTTCGTAATGGTACCGTGATCATCAAACGCGGAATGACGATGGTCCACATGCCTCCACCGGCTCACCTGGTTCCGGATCATATTGAACGATTTTTTAGATGGCTTGCCTCGACCAAGGTACATCCCCTGGTATCCAGTTCCATCTTCCATTATGAACTGGAATTCATCCATCCCTTTTTCGATGGTAACGGTCGGCTGGGACGGTTGTGGCAAACCGTTATCCTCGGCCACTGGAAACCCATTCTGGCCCTTCTACCTCTGGAATCATTGGTCCACGACCGACAAAAACAGTATTATGAAGCCCTGGGACAATCCGATCAGTCAGGCGAATCCACGCCGTTTGTAGAATTCATCCTGTCTGCCCTCAAAGATACATGCTCAGAGATTCAGGAAACCGACCATGTAACCGATCATGTAACCGACCATGTAGAAAGCCTCCTCTCCATCATGAGCGCATCCCCTCGCTCTGTCAGGGAACTCATGAAATGCCTGAACCTGAACCACCGTCCCAGCTTCAGACAAAACTACCTCACCCCGGCCTTGGAAGCCCATCTCGTGGAAATGACAGACCCAGACTCACCCAAAAGTCCGAAACAAAAATACCGACTGACGGGCAAGGGCAGAAGATATAAATTCGCGAATCAACATTCAGACTGACGCATGCCATTGCTCTGTATGCAGCCACAAACAAAACCCTGTTGGAATATAATTCCAACAGGGTTTTGTTTGTGGCTGATTATGGTGTAAAAATTCTGAACCGATGCAGGCCTACAACAATTTCAAATCCCAGTTCCAGAGTCCGGGCCGGTCCTTGACCTCCACGGTCTTGGGGACCCGCTCGCGCAGATGGACAAAAAGCTGGTACCCGGCATTGGCCAGTTCCTGTTTCTTTTCCCGGATATCCAGGAACCAATTGGGAAAGGTCCAGAAAAGGTCATCATATCTGAGGGTCCATGCAGTTTCGCCCTTGGGGCTTGAAAAGGGTTCGGCAGGTTTGAGATGTTCAGCCTTGATCCGGGAGACACACAGGGGCCAGATGCCGTTTATGACCACGCCCAAAGGCAGCGGGGAACGCTCGGGCAGGGCGAGAAAATCAGGTCCGGAAAGCTCGGGACTGACAATAACTCCCGAGGCACCCAGATCCTTGAGGGTCTGGATGGCCAGTGGATTGGCCACATTGCAGAATGGTCCCGCCCAGACCTGACAAGCCGGAGCTTTTTCAAACAGTCCCATCTGCCAGGGGGCTCCTATGACGATCGTCTGTGCCCCCCGATTGACCAGGGTGTTTACGGTCTTTCTCCATATGCCGTCATTGTCAGGCCAGATGACCGGAGGAAGCCACCACCAGGTCCTGGTCACCAGGGAACGGGGGATCTTGTCCACCTGCCCGGGAGTGACCCATGTGCCCATGGGAGGTCCTTTGCGCTCCACCTTGGGGAGGTGGCGGAACACACGAATTTCCTGGGCCCTTCGTCCCTTCCCCTGGGTTTTGGCCGGACTCCAGGCCCTGGGAAGCTTGACCTTGAAATCCGAGGATTCAGACTCCTTGTGGGTGATCGTCTGCAGTTCCTGATTCAGTTCGTTGATCAGTTTGGAGAGCTCGGGTTCCCGCCTGTCGACCAGAAACACCGGTGTGCCCTTGGGCGCGGACCTGTTTTCACCTGCGGGAATATCCAACCGTCCTTTTTTGGGCAGGGCACGCCGGATACGCAGGGTGGTGTGCCAGGGCTGATCTTCATACCCGATACGCAAAAGATCGCCCCCCAGAAGCTTGGTCCGGGGTGAAAACCATGTCCTTCGTCCACCCCCCTGGACCGTTCCCATAAACAGTCCGGACCCGGTGTCTTCTCCCTGGACAAGGGGCACCACCTTGCGCTGGGGCAGAAAATAATAGTGCGAAGTCGGGCGGGACAGGGCCATGTCCAGAAGCTCCTGGGCCATCTTCCGGCTGGCCGGATCATTGCCGTGATCCCTGAGCAACCGATAGGCCTTGACCGTATAGAACACATAATGGGGCCCTTTTTTGCGCCCCTCGATCTTCCAGGAACGTACCTGGGGGATACCCGCCACGGGACGCACAAGAACATCCAACCCCAGATCCTGGCAGGAAAAAAACCGGTCCCTGCTTCCATCCTGTTCGTAGATCCTGCGGCACGGCTGTACACATCGTCCCCGAAGTCCACTGCGCCCACCCAGGAAGCTGGACCAATAGCATCGTCCGGAAACCGCGTAGCATAATGCCCCGTGCACAAAAATCTCAAGATCCAGACCCGGAGGACAGGCCGCAGCCATCTTCTTGAGTTCATCGATGGTCAGTTCCCTGGGCACAACCACTCGATCGATATGTACTTTCGACTGCACCAGGGCCAGAGCCGAGGGAAAGCTGCAATTGGCCAGGGTGGAAAGATGGAGTTCGCCCGTATATCCGGCCTGTCGGGCCAGGGCCGGCAGACCCGGGTCCTGGATGATCAGCGCGTCGGGGTGAACAAACCGCTGCAGCCGGTCGATCATCCTTCCGGTCCGGTCCAATTCATTGTTCTTGAGCATGGTATTCAGGGCGATATGCACCCGGACACCCTTGGCATGGGCCAATTCGGTCAGCCCGGCCAGTTCCCCCAGGGAAAAGTTATCCGCCTCCATGCGTGCGGAAAAATTTTTCAGCCCGCAATACACGGCATCGGCTCCGGCAGCCACAGCGGCCAGAAAGCTTTCCCGGCCGCCGGCCGGGGCCAGAATCTCAATGGGTCGTTCTTGGTTGGTCATGGTATCTCGTCACCGTCATTTGCGGTGTATTGGAATGGGTTAAACGGATGTTCCGTGCGAGGGAACAAAATTGGTTGGGATTGATTCGTCTCGTGCACAGAGACGCGTACACCTCTCCTCCAAGGACACTCACCATTCGCAGGGGATACCGCATGCACGAGCTCAACATACATTGTCCCTGGATCAGGCTGTCTCGAACAGAAAACACTTCACCCCGTGCCCCGGCGAAACCTCGATTTCCTCGGGGATCTCCCGGGAACACCTCTCCATGGCCATGGGACAACGGGTATGAAACACACACCCTGTCGGCGGGTCAAGAGGGCTGGGAAGTTCACCGGTCAAAGCGATGTCCGGCACGATTCTGTCCGGATCAGGGCGGGGTACGGCCGCAAGCAGCGCCCTGGTGTAGGGATGACAGGGATTTTCATACAGATCGTCCCTGTCGGCTATCTCCACGATCCGTCCCAGGTACATGACCGCGATCCGATGGCTGACCTTCCTGACAACGGCCAGATCATGGGAGATAAAAATATACGTCAGCCCGAGATCTTTTTGCAAGGCTACGAGCAGATTCAAAATCTGGGCCTGGATGGATACGTCCAGGGCGGAAACCGGTTCGTCACACACGATCAGCTCGGGATCAAGACTCAGGGCCCGGGCTATGGAAATCCGCTGTCGCTGTCCCCCGCTGAACTCATGGGCATACCGGTCTCCATGCTCAAAAAGGATGCCGGTCATGTCCATGAGCTCCGCCACCCGTTTGGCGCGTTTCTCCCGGGTGCCCATGCTGTGGATATCGAGCCCCTCGCCAATGATCTTCCTGACACGCATCCTGGGATTCAAGGACGAAGAAGGGTCCTGAAAAATCATCTGAATCTTGCGCCGAATATCCGGTTGATCAAACCCCTTTACTGCCCACAAAGGTTTCCCCTGAAAGCGGACCTCACCGTGGGTGGGAGGAAGAAGCCCGACAACCATCTGGCCCAGGGTGGATTTTCCGCACCCCGATTCACCCACCAACCCCAGGGTCCGGCCGCGATCCACCTGCAAGGAAACATGGTCCACGGCTCGAAGCACTGCTGTCTTTCCCAGTTTACCGCCGGTCTTGACCTCGAAATCCCGTGTCAGTTCCCTGAGTTCCAGAAAAGGCGTTGCACTCACTGACATATCATCTTGCATTTATCTATAATCATTTAAAAAAGAGCCCTTTTTTTCGGGTCGTGAAAAACAAAGATTCCCACAACCAAAAATCAAAAATATGGATCACACCCGGCCTGCAATCAGGTACAACGCACCCTTTCCCGGCAATACGAAAAACCTACTTTCTCAAATGTAAATCTCTCATCCCCCGCATTTTCTGCGCCCTGCGCCCTGCGTACTGCGCACTTTCTCCCTCTCATCCATACAACCAACACCGAGCCATATGCCCGTCTTTGGGGAAAAAACGTTCGGGCCGCTCGGCAAAACAACGATCAAAGGCCCG
Source organism: Desulfoplanes sp. PS50 (assembly GCF_053851535.1). Classification (NCBI taxonomy): domain Bacteria; kingdom Pseudomonadati; phylum Thermodesulfobacteriota; class Desulfovibrionia; order Desulfovibrionales; family Desulfoplanaceae; genus Desulfoplanes; species Desulfoplanes sp. PS50. The sequence goes on from NZ_JBSPZA010000006.1 coordinate 28,571, forward strand.
GTCACACCGGTTGGAAAAGGGACACCCGGAAGGCAGGTCCAGAAGACCGGGGACAACACCGGGGATGGTCGCCAATTCCCTTCCATTGGGGTCATCGATCCGGGGTACGCAGGCCATGAGTCCTTTGGTGTAGGGGTGGAGCGGGTCGGCAAACAGCTCGGAAACCCTGCATACCTCCATCATGGCTCCGGCATACATGATGGCTACATGATCGCAATTCTCGGCAACCACCCCCAGATCGTGGGTGATCAGGATGACGGCACTTCCATGTTCCGATCGCAGGGATCGAAGAAGTTTCAGAATCTGGGCCTGGATGGTCACGTCCAGGGCGGTTGTCGGCTCATCAGCCAGGATGAGGGACGGATTGCAGGCCAGGGCCATGGCTATCATGACCCGCTGGCGCATCCCTCCACTCATCTGATGGGGAAAATCCCTGATCCGCTTGTCAGGTGAGGGAATCCCCACCTGCTCGAGCAGGGAGACGGCCTTGGAAATTCCCTGTTTCTTGTCCAGGCCGAAGTGATGGCGCACGGTTTCGGCTATCTGATCGCCGACCCGAAAGACAGGATTGAGCGAGGTCATGGGCTCCTGAAAAATCATGGCCATCTCCCGTCCACGGATCTTCTGCATGGCCCTTTCCGACAATTTCAGCAGGTCTCTGCCTTTGAAAAGAATCTCCCCCTCGACCACCTTGGCCGGCGGATAGGGCACGATCCCCATGATCGACAGGGCGAGCATGGATTTTCCGCATCCGGATTCTCCAACGATCCCAAGGGTCTTTCCACTATCAAGGCTCAGGGAAACCCGATCAACGGGTCTGGCTGTTCCCCGGGAAGAGAAGATGTGCGTGCTCAATGCGTTGATTTGAAGAAGAGGAGACATCGATCCTCGAGAAGGCCATCAAAAGGGGTGGAAGAGATTGAAAAACACAGCATAGTTGTCTAGAATAGTGATTTTCCATACGACATGCAACCAGACGATTGGAAAGTCAGCAAGACACATGTGTTCTCATTCAACCATCTGGAATATCGAGGCTGGCTCACCCCGCTTTGGTCGGCTTGAAACTTCCTCGCGGGCCTCGTACCATCAAACCGTTGCTCAATACAGGTTGGAAGTTCCAGCAAGATGCCAGGCAACGGTTTGATGAACGATGCCTGGCTCGGTCAGACAGTCAAACCGACCAAAGCGGGGTAAGCCAGCCTTGAAGACACATCAGCCCTGTATGAAAAATCAGCAAAGCAATCTTTGCCAGGATGTAAAGACGAAAAAACGCCTGCAGGAAATCTCTTTCCTGCAGGCGTCAGCTTCTGGGGCCACAATAAGGTGGATCCTTCCTTGCTGTGGACGAGCCCCTAGATTTTATTTGAAGAGCCGAGCACGCTCTTGATCTTGTGGACAACCATGTCCTTGACCGCCTGGCGGGCGGGTCCAAGATATTTTCTGGGGTCGAAGTTGGCGGGATTCTCCATGAGGGCCTTGCGGATGGCCGCGGTCATGCCCAGCCGGATATCCGTGTCGATATTGATCTTGCACACGGCCTTGGAGGCCGCCTTGCGCAACAATTCCTCGGGCACGCCCTTGGCTCCTTCGACCTGGCCGCCATAGGCGTTGCACTCCTTGACGAATTCCTGGGGAACCGAAGAGGCGCCATGCAGAACAATGGGATACCCGGGCATCTTCGAGGCGATGGTGTCCAGTCGTTCGAAATCGAGCTCAGGCTCGGCATCCATCTTGAATTTGTAGGCCCCATGGCTGGTGCCGATGGCAATGGCCAGGGAATCGCACCCGGTCCGCTCCACGAATTCCTCAGCTTCATCCGGATCGGTGTAGATGGATTTTTCCGAATAGACATGCTCCTCCATCCCGGCCAGGCGGCCCAATTCGGCCTCGACCCAGACCCCTTTGTCATGGGCGTACTCGACCACCTTTTTGGTCTCGGCGATGTTCTCCTCAAAGGGCAGATGGGAGCCGTCGATCATGACCGAAGAAAAACCGCCGTCAATGACCTCCTTGCAGATCTCGAAATTGGCGCCATGATCCAGATGCAGGACCACGGGCAGATCCCTGTCTTCAACGGCCGCCTCGACCAGCTTGCGGATGTACACCAGCCCGGCGTATTTTTTGGCCCCGGCGGAAACCTGGAGAATGAGGGGAGACTTCTCCTCGTCACAGGCCTCCATGATGCCCTGGATGATTTCCATATTGTTGACGTTGAAGGCTCCCACAGCGAATCCTTCCTTGTAGGCACGGTCAAACATTTCCTTGGGTGATGTCAGGGGCATGTAGTCCTCCTTGCTGCTCGAATCGTGGGTGATTGGCGATTAGTGTCCGCCATTGGTAGGTTGCATCATGGTTGTAAGCGTTCCCAGAAAATCCCAATTGGTAAAATCAAAACTCAAGGGGGTCAACGTGACATATCCTTGGGTAAGCAGATCCCTGTCCGTTCCCGGCGCGACCTGATCAGGCGGGATCTCTCCCGTGAGCCAGTAGTAGGGACGTCCCCTGGGGTCGTTGCGCGCGTCATAGCCGTCGCGGTACACGGCCACGGTCTGGGAACAGACCCGGAGTCCCAGGGAATCGGCCAGATCCGTGGAGGGAAAATTCAGGTTTAGGACGCATTTTTTGGGAACCTGATCCCACTGCGTCCCGGCGATGAATTCCCGGACAAATCCGGCCTGCTTCGAGAGATCCCGGGGATTGAAATCGTCTATGGACACGGCTAGGGCAGGAAATCCCCCCAGAGCACCCTCGGTGGCTGCGGAAACCGTGCCTGAATAGAGCACGTCCACGCCCACGTTGGCCCCGTTGTTGATTCCGGAAAGAATCAGATCCGGCGGGGTATCCAGCAGGGTGGTCAGGGCCAGCTTGACGCAGTCAACCGGGGTACCGAAGACCCCCAGCCCCGTGAATGCCGGTTCCACGACCTCCTTGACCCGCAGGGGAGAAAAAAAGGTCACCGAATGTCCCACAGCGCTCTGTTCAGTCATGGGGGCGACCACGGAAACCCGGTGTCCCGCCCGAATCATTTCCGCATACAGAGCCCGCAGTCCAATGGCCCTGATACCGTCATCGTTGGTCAAAAGAATATGCATGTCGAATCCTGAAAAAATTGTCACACCGGGAGCCGGATTTGGCCCAGTATAGTCATCTCAACGCAGCCCGGGATCAAGCGGAACGTCCCGACATAAAAGCTGTCACTTTTTTGTCTTTCTCTGCGTACTGCGTACTCCGGCCTCCCGTCTCCCTGCGCTGGACTTGCCAGGCTTGAACCCGTATACGGACAAATCCGTGTCCTGTTCAAGCGCACGTACGCCGGGCACATACCCAAACCCCTCTGCCTTTGCAATATCGATGATGGAAAAGCAAACCTATATCAATGAACTCGCGGACCAGATGGCCTTTGACGACATCTTCGCCCTGGCCGCAGCGCGGATGAACCAGGCCAAAAACGGACCCTACTGGCAGCTGACCCTGCAGGACAGGACCGGAACCCTGGAAGCCAAGATATGGTTCCCGGCCAGCCAGAATTACGAAGGGCTGGCACCCGAACAATTCGTCCGCGCCCAGGGCCGGATCAGCACCTTCAAGGACCAGCTCCAGGCGAACATCGATGCGCTCCAAATCCTCGATCCGACCGGCATCGACCGAACCTGCTTCCTGCCCAGCTCGGACAGCCCCCCCGAAGATCTTCTTGAAGAGATCGAGACCATCCTGCATCAGGAAGTCGTCTTCCCGGGCTGGAAAAAACTGTATAGAAAAATTCTCAGAACCCAGGACATCCGTGAAGCCCTGCTGACCGCGCCCGGGGGGAAATCCATCCACCACGCCTACGTGGGTGGGCTCCTGGAACATACCCTCGGGGTGCTCAAGGCATGCAGGGCCATGAGCGATCTCTATCCCTCCCTTGACCGGGATATCCTGCTCGTGGCGGCTACCTTCCACGATCTGGGCAAGGCCTATGAGATCAGTCACGGCATCTCCCGGGAATATACCTCACCCGGCAAGTTGCTCGGACATATCCACCTCGGTCTGGAGGTGCTCACCCCGTTTTTGATGAAATCAGGTCTTGACGAGGGGCTGATTCTCCATTTCAAGCATCTCATTTTGAGCCATCACGGCCAGTACGACTACGGCTCCCCCAAACTTCCCATGACCCACGAGGCCATGGTTCTGCACATGGCCGACAATCTGGATGCCAAGATAAACACCATGGACAAGGCCCTGGGCCAGACCGAACCCCAGGCCTGGTCGGGATTTCAACGATCCTTGCAACGGGATCTGTATACCCCTGTCAGAACCCCGCAACCAGAAAAACAGACCCGCAAGGGTCCGCATAAAAAGGAAGACCAATGTTCATTACCCTTGAAGGTATAGAGGGCTGCGGCAAATCGACCCAGAGCAAAATGATCGAGGACTACCTGCACTCCAAAGGGTTGAAGGTTACCCAGACCCTGGAGCCGGGTGGTTCGAATCTGGGCACGACCCTGCGCCAGATCCTTCTTGACCCGAAAAATGACGACATCACCGGACTGACGGAATTGTTCCTTTATCTGGCCGACCGGTCCCAGCATGTCGCCTCGGTAATCCGTCCGGCCCTTGACCGGGGCGAGGTTGTTCTCTGCGACCGGTTTGCGGATTCCACTGTAGTCTATCAGGGATATGGGAGGGGACTTGATCCCAAGCTGCTTCATCAATTAAATGAAGTGGCCGTGGACGCCACCTGGCCCGACCTGACCCTGCTTCTGGACCTCGATCCGGAAATCGGTCTCAAACGGGCCCTGACCCGCAATTTCCAGGATAACAAACACACCACCGAAGGCCGTTTCGAGGCCGAGAGCCTGGCCTTCCACACCCGCATCCGCGAAGGCTACCTCACCTGGGCGGCCCTGAACCGAAAACGGTTCGTGGTTATCGATGCAGCGGGGAGTGTGGAAGACACCTTTGCTGCGATTCGCAAGGTGATTGATTCTAAATTGTAGAACTTTAGTATCTATTCAGCAGGGTTGAAACGGATGTCGTAAGCACGTCATCCCGGCGCAGGCCGGGATCTCCAGGGCCTCGGGCATTGTATGTCGGATAAGCAGCTGCCCAGTAGAACAAGATCCCGGATCAAGTCCGGGATGACGATCAAAGAAGACCTGCGTCTTTTGAGCTACTTCTGAATAGTTACGAACTTTATTAAATTCTTAACACAATCGATGCATACAATCCGTACCATTCACGACGTCAGCGTCCTCACCTTCCCCAAGATCACCGACCCACGAGGCAACCTGACCTTTGTGGAGCAGGAACGCCATATTCCCTTCTCCATCAGCCGGGCCTATTGGATCTATGACGTCCCTGGCGGGGGAAAACGCGGGGGCCATGCCTACAAGAATCAGCATGAGTGCATCATCGCCCTGTCCGGCAGCTTCGATGTCTTCGTGCACGACGGCTCGACCCAGAAGACAGTCAGTCTGAACCGGGCCTATTACGGATTATATATCCCGAACATGATCTGGCGCAGGATGCAGAACTTTTCCACCAATGCGGTCGCCCTTGTCCTAGCCTCCCATCCCTATGATCAAAGAGACTATGTGCGCGATTTCGAGAAATTCAAGACGCTCAACAGGACCGGACAATGAATACGAGCATCGACGATTGCGAACTGATCAAGCTGGACCGTTTCTACGACACCCGTGGGTCCCTCACCCCTGTCTACAATCAGGTCCACATTCCCTTTGACATTGCCAGAACCTATTATCTCTACGATGTTCCCGGGGGCATGAACCGAGGAGGTCACGCACACAAGGAGTTGCAGCAGCTCATTGTCTGCGTCATGGGGGCCTTTGACGTGGTTCTCGATGACGGGGCCCGAACAAAGACCCTCAGGCTGGAGCGTGCCTACTACGGGCTGTATGTACCCCGAATGATCTGGCGGGAGTTGATCAATTTTTCCTCCGGGGCCATCTGTCTGGTCCTGGCCTCACTGCCCTATGACGAGTATGAATACGTTCGCAATTATGAAACCTTTGTCAAACGCAAACAGACGGGCCACCATGATTCCCTTTCTCGACCTTGAAGCTGTCAACCGTGTCTATCGTGACGAACTCGTGGCCGCGGCCACGCGGGTCATTGACTCGGGCTGGTACATCCAGGGCCGCGAGGTGCGGGCCTTTGAAGAGGAATTCGCCGCCTTCTGCGGGGTTTCCCAGGCCATCGGTGTAGGAAACGGGTTGGATGCCCTGATTCTCATTCTCCGGGCCTACAAGGAGATGGGTGTCCTCAATGAAGGCGACGGGGTCATTGTCCCTGCCAATACATATATCGCCACCATCCTGGCGATCACGGAAAACCGTCTTGTCCCCATTCTTGTGGAACCGGACCCGGCGACCTGCAATCTCGATCCCCGTGCGGTTGAGGAATTTCTCCGATCAGGCCGCATCCCGGGCACTTCGGAAATCTTTCCCCTCGACCGGGTCAGGGCGGTCATGCCGGTGCATCTCTACGGCCGTCTGGCCCCCATGGATGCCATCACCCCCATCGCACAGGCACACGGCCTCAAGGTGATCGAAGATGCAGCCCAGGCCCACGGAGCGATCCTGAACGGACAGCGGGCCGGAAGTTTCGGTGACGCAGCCGGATTCAGCTTTTATCCGGGCAAAAATCTCGGGGCCCTGGGTGATGCAGGGGCCGTGACCACGAATGATCCGGACCTGGCAGCCATGGTCCGCGCCCTGTCCAATTACGGATCGCACACAAAATATGTCAACGAAACGACCGGGGTGAATTCACGGCTGGACGAGATGCAGGCGGCCCTGCTTCGAGTCAGACTCGCCCACCTGGACGAGGACACGAAAAAACGCCGAGCCGTGGCCCGGGCCTATGTTGCCGGGATGAACCACCCCGGGATTACCCTGCCGGTCACCAAGGTGGACGATTCCCATGTCTTTCATCTCTTCACCGTCAGAACGCCCAGGCGGGACGCCTTGAAGTCCCATCTGGAACAAAACGGCATCCAGACCCTGATCCATTATCCTATTCCCCCGCATAAGCAAAAGGCCTATGCAGCATGGGCGACCAGATCCCTGCCGATCACCGAGGCCATCCACCGCGAAATCCTGAGCCTGCCCATGGGGCCGACACTGAGCCCGGAGGAAATCGAACAGGTCATTGCCTGCGTCAACGAATTTGAAAAATCGTAAGCATCGTTACCTCCACCAATCCCATGCATCCTGAAAAAAATTTATGTCCGAAAAAATAACCGGCCTCATCTGCACCTTCAATGGTGAACGTCTTTTGGGAAAAACCCTTGCCTCGCTGGATTTTTGTGATCATATTCTGGTCATTGACTCGGGAAGTACCGACCAGACCGTGACCATTGCCAGGGACGCAGGGGCCGAGGTAGTCTATCACCCCTTCGAGGGTATGATCGCCCAGCTCAAGTTCGGTTTCACCAGGATCACAACCCCCTGGATAATCACCCTGGATCAGGACGAATATCTCTCGGCGAAATTGCGAACCAGTGTGCAAAAGGCCCTTGAACACCCCGGGACGACCAGTGGTTTTTACCTGCCCAGAAGGTCCTTTTACTACGACCGGTTCATCATGCACAGCGGCTGGTATCCGGACTACCTGCTCAGGATGTTCCGACCCGAGGCCGTGGAGATCAGGGGAACCCTTCCCCACGAGGAAATCCACCCTCAGGGAAAAACCGAAAAACTGTCCGGAGACATCATCCACTATCCGTACAGGGATCTTGCCGAGCACTTAAGCAAGATCAACGCCTACACCCAGACAGCGGCAGACGAGCTGGCCGCGAGGGGTGTCTCCGGCTCCCTGTTTAAAGGATTGAGCCATGGAATGGGAAAATTTCTCAGGCAATACGTGCTCAAACTAGGCTTTCTGGATGGCAGGGCCGGATTTCTCCTGGCCGTGCACGCCTTCTTCTATGCGCTTCACAAATATGTGCGCATCGACGAACCCAAACCGCAACCACTTCAGGAGTCGGATCATGAACAGTGATATCAAGCTCTACGCCCTGTCCACGTGCATCCATTGCAAGAATACCAAACAATTCCTGGACGAAAGCAAGGTCGACTATGAATGCTGTTACGTGGACAAACTGGAGGGCGAGGAACGCACAAAGGCCATCGAAGAGGTCAAAAAGCTCAATCCGAGTCTCTCCTTCCCCACCCTGAGCATAGGGGACAAGGTCATCGTGGGATACAAAAAGGATGCAATCAAGGAGGCGCTCGAATCATGAACGCGGAACAGCTCTATGAACAGCTCAGGAAATTCCAGGAATCCAAGGGGTATTTTTTCAACAAGGACAAGGAAATGGTCATGGACCTGCTTGAAAGCCTGCTGGTAAACAAGGAGCGATACGGCTATATGGCCTGCCCCTGCCGGCTCGCCTCGGGCGACTACGACACGGACAGGGATATCCTCTGCCCGTGCACCTACCGCGAAAAGGATGTCGAGGAATACGGGGCCTGTTTCTGCGGACTCTACGTCTCCAAGGCCTGGAACGATGAAACCATCCCCCACGAAACGGTTCCCGAACGCAGAAACCCGGCCAAAACCCTCGCGGCCCTGGGAATCACCAGTTGATTGACACCCCCCCGTCCCCCCTTTAAGGACGTGCCGTACCCATTCAAGGAGAAAAATCATGGAACTCAAAGAGAGAGTGCAGCAGGTATTGGATCAGGTTCGCCCCGCCCTGCAGGCCGACGGCGGTGATGTGGAATTTGTGGAATTGACCGAAGAGGGTGTGGTCAAGGTCCGTCTCCAGGGGGCCTGCAAGGGATGCCCCATGTCCCAGATGACCCTCAAGCAGGGGATCGAAAAATTCATGCTCAAGGAGATCCCCGAGATCAAGGCGGTCGAACCGGCCTGACCGTTGAGTCTCGAACGATTCCCTATCATCCGCTGCGTTCCCGTGCCCCGCATTGGAACGCAGTTTTTTGACGCTGTGCATTATTCATCCTGCATCTTATATCATTAGTACCTTACTCAGAATATTCTGTAATAAAAAACAAGAAAATTCCGTAACCGCTTGAACTTAAAACTTAAAACCTAAAACTTAAAACTGCGGCTTGGCCGCATTAGTATCGTTTCCGGAGAGTTAAACCATGCACCCCCTTGTCACCCGTTTTCCCCCGAGCCCCACGGGCTTCCTGCATATCGGCGGTGCACGAACCGCCCTGTTCAACTGGCTGCTCGCCCGGCAGCACAAGGGCACCTTTGTGCTGCGTATCGAAGACACGGACCGGGCCCGGTCCACCCAGGAGATGACCGACGCCATTCTCGAAGGCATGACCTGGCTGGGCATGGACTGGGATGAAGGACCGTATTTTCAGAGCGAACGCACGGACATCTATAACAACTATGTGGATCAGCTTCTGGAAACCGGACACGCCTATTATTGCCAGTGTACCCCCGAAGAGGTCGATGCCATGCGCGAGAAGGCCCGCGAGGAAGGAAGAAAACCCAAGTATGACGGATCCTGCCGGGAACGCGGTCTTGGCCCCGGACCGGGACGGGTGGTTCGGTTCAAGGCACCCTTGACGGGTAAGACCATTTACCACGATCTGATCAAGGGTTCCGTTGCCGTGGACAACCAGGAACTGGACGACTTCATCATCCGCCGGGCCGATGGAAGCCCCATCTACCATATGTCCGTGGTCGTGGACGACGCCCTCATGAAGGTGACCCACATCATCCGTGGGGACGATCACGAGAGCAACACCCCCAAACAGGTCCTTTTGTACAAGGCCCTGGGATTTACAGTGCCCCAGTTCGGCCATGTGCCCATGATTCTCGGCCCGGACAAGAAAAAACTTTCCAAACGCCATGGGGCCACCTCGGTCATGGTCTACAAGGAGATGGGATATCTGCCCGAGGCCATGATCAATTATCTGGCTCGGCTGGGCTGGTCCCACGGAGATCAGGAAATCTTCTCCCGCGAGGAACTCATCGAACATTTCTCCACGGATCACCTGGGCAAATCCGCGTCCGTGTTCGACATGGACAAGCTGAACTGGCTGAACGCTCATTACATCAAAAAAGCCGATCCCGAACGACTTGCCACCATTCTGGCCTGGCATTTCGACAGGATGGGCCACAGCGGTCTGGACTCGAACTATCTCAAAACCATCATCCCCCTGTACCAGCCCCGGGCCAAGACCATGCAGGAAATGGCCGACCAGGCCCTTTTCTTCATCATAGACAGCGAGGCCATCGAGTATGATCCCAAGGCGGTCAAAAAATTCCTCAAGCCCGAACACCGGGAGCATCTGGCCAACCTGACAACCCGGTTCGCGGACCTGCCATCCTTTGATCAGCAATCTCTGGAAGAGGTTGCCGCCGCCTATCTCGAAGAAAATGAGATCAAATTCAAGGCGGTCGCCCAGCCCATCCGGGTCGCCCTGACCGGCAGAACCGTCAGCCCCGGGCTCTTCGAGACCATGGAGGTCCTGGGCAAGAACCAGACCCTGGCCAGAATGAAGCGGGCCATAGAACTGCCAGAGGAGTAACCCATAGGCGACGAACGAATGTTCAACGGGCGGACACAGAGGTCCGCCCCTGCATCGCCTCAATTAACCTTTCGGATTTTTAGTTTTTTCTGTGCACTGCGCACTGTGCACTGTGCCCTTCCCTAAACCCTTACAACCTAAAATCCACCCATTGCCAAACTACGACTACCAGAAATCCAACCGCTATTTCGCCCAGATCGCCGACGGGCTTGAACCCCTGGGGGCTGAAGAGCTTGCCGGACTCGGGGCTACGGATATCGGGCAGACCTTTCGGGGACTTTTCTTTCATGCCGATACCCCGGCGCTCTACCGGATCGTCTACCAATCACGTCTGATCACCCGGGTCATCGCGCCGCTTTGTTCGTTCGACTGCCATGCCACCAAATACCTGTACAAGCGGGCCAGGGCCATGGACTGGTCCGATTTCATGGGCGTGGATCAGACCTTTGCCGTGTTCAGCCATGTCTCCGGATCGGCCATCAAGAATTCCCACTACGCGTCTTTGTGCCTCAAGGATGCCATTGTGGATTATTTCCGGGACACGACCGGCAAACGACCCGATATCGATGCCAAAACCCCGGACGTCTGGTTCCACCTGCATATTCGGGAGAACCAGGCCACCATCAGCCTGGAACTTTCCGGAGGTTCCCTGCACAGACGGGGTTACCGGGTCAAGACGGTTGACGCACCCATGCAGGAGACCGTGGCTGCGGCCATTGTACGCATGTCCGGCTGGTCAGGGACAACCCCCTTGTGCGATCCCATGTGCGGATCAGGCACCTTGCTGTGCGAAGCGGTCATGCACGCCAGACAAATGCCTGCGGGATATCTGCGCGAACACTTCGGGTTCGAACATATGCCGGAATTTGCCGCGGATATCTGGAAGGCGGTCAAAGACACGGCCGACGCACAGATCATCGAGCTTCCTGCCGATCTCATCTGCGGTAACGACCGTGACACACGGGCCATAGAGGCAACCCGGGCCAACCTGGCGGTTCTGGGGGCGGATACAAAGGTACGCCTGACCACCAAGGACCTACGCTCCCTGTCGGATCTTTCCCGGACGACCATCATTACCAACCCGCCCTATGGCATCCGACTGGGTAAGGAAGAGGAACTCCAGAAATTCTACAAGGATATTGGCGATTTTCTCAAACAACGCTGTCTGGATTCCACGGCCTTTATCTATTGCGGCAATCGCGAGCTTATCAAATCCATTGGGTTACGCACCAGCTTCAAAAAGGCCATCAGGAGCGGGGGCCTTGACGGAAGATTGATCAAAATTGCAATCTACGCCAGGTCCAAAAAGGACAAAAGCAGAGTATAAAATGGGAACAACCGTCCTGAGTTGGACACAAAAAAGGGCGACCACCAAGGTGATCGCCCTTTTTTGTCTCATTTGAAAAAAGCTATTTGGCAACCGGCTTGGTCACCGCTCCGGAACGGATGCATTGGGTGCAAACGGACATCTTCTTCACGCCGCCGGAAGACAGCTGAACCCGAACTCTTTGCAGATTGGGCATAAAACGACGCTTGCTCTTGTTATGTGCATGGCTGACATTGTTTCCGACCTGGGGCTTTTTCCCGCAGATTGCGCATTCTTTAGACATTATATCCTCCTGGAATAAATCTGAAATTTTCTATGCTCATCAAAATATCAGGACGCTTTGGACACAAACACATCCCGAGCAGGCTTCAAGGAAGACGATCTCTTATCCGGAGCTTAAAAAAATAGCAAGCCCAAAATCCTTGACATTGAAATTGATCTCACTATAGAAACTTCTCCTTCGAGGCAAGTATGCAAACACAATGGATAGCTCTTCATGATGTCCCGGCAAACGGCCGGGAATTTTCTTTTCATGATCAGGACGTTTGGAACGAACTCTTTGCCGGATTCGACCTGAAGTACCGATCCAAAGAACCTGTTCAGGTGGATTTTACGGTCATTCCGGCCAACGACGGAATCTTTGTTCAGGGCTCCGTGCGCGGAACCATTATTACTGAATGCAGCCGTTGCCTGGACGATGCCCAGGTCGTTCTTGATGAAACCTTTGATTTTTTCGAACCGCTGACGGCAGAGGACACCGCTTCAAGGAGCAGTCTGGTCCGGGAGCAGGGTGGAATCATGGAGTTCGACATCATCGGCCTGGTCTGGGAACAATTCCTCATTGCCCTGCCTGACAAGCCATTGTGTTCTTCGTCATGCAAGGGTATCTGTTCCCATTGCGGCCAGAACCTGAATAAGGAAGCCTGCCAGTGTCACGAGGTCTCTGGTGATCCTCGGCTCAGCGTGCTCAGGAATCTGAAAGTTTCCAAAAACTGATTTTCTCCATCATTACCATATTACTTCTTACGAGGTGGAACCATGCCATTACCCAAGAAAAAAACCTCCAAGTCCAAACGGAATATGCGCCGCTCCCACGATCACGTGGATGTCCCCAATTTTATCTACTGCGAGTGTGGTGAAGCGACCATGCCGCACACCATCTGTCCTGGTTGTGGCAAATACCGTGGTCGGACCTATGTAACCAAGGAAACGAATGCCTAGTCATCCTTCCGGAGTGAGCATAGCGGTCGATGCCATGGGCGGCGATTTCGGTCCCGAAGTCGTGGTCAAGGGCGCGATCGAGGCGGCTCAGGCAAAGGGGATCTCCCTTCTTTTGGTCGGTCGGGAAGAGGAGATCCGCCAGGAACTTGCCAAGTACAAGACGGGTGAGCTTTCCATCGAGGTCGTCAACGCCTCGCAGGTCGTCGGGATGACGGACAAACCCTCCGATGTCCTGCGCAAAAAAAAAGATTCATCCGTCCATGTGGCCTGCCAGATGGTCAAGGAAGGCCGGGCGCATGGCATGATCAGTGCGGGCAATTCCGGAGCTACCCTGGCGTGCGGCATGTTTGTTCTGGGACGGATCAAAGGGGTTGAACGACCCGCTCTGGCCACGATTCTTCCCACGGAAAAGTCCCCGCTGGTTTTTCTGGATGTAGGCGGCAATGTCGACTGCAAGCCCTATCATCTGGTCCAGTTTGGAGTCATGGCCGAGGTTCTGGCCAAGGATCTGCTGGGTATTTCCAATCCCAAAATCGGGCTTTTGAGCATTGGCGAGGAAGAAGGCAAAGGGAATCTCCTGGCAAAGGAAGCCTACAAGCTCTTCAAGCTCTCCTCCATGAATTTTGTGGGTAACGCCGAGGGACGGGATCTTTTTGCCGGCAACTTCGATGTGATCGTGTGCGATGGATTCGTTGGCAACGCTGTCCTCAAGGTCAGCGAGGGGGTCGCCAAATCTATCTCCAATATCCTCAAGGCCGAGATAAAAAACAGCTTCCTCTTTCGACTTGGCTGCCTGCTGGCCCTGCCGGCCTTCAAACGACTGGCCAAACGTCTCGACTATGCCGAGTATGGCGGGGCCCATCTTCTGGGACTCAACGGCACCGCCGTTGTCTGCCATGGCGCTTCCAACGTCCGGGCCATACGCATCGCCATAGAAAAAGCCGTGGAATTCGTAACCAGCAAGGCCGACGAAGACCTGGTCAGGGGACTTAAGGCCAACAAGGAACTTGCCCTGTTCGGCAAACATCCCAAGGCCTGACCTCCATGCTCTTTCGCGTACCCCCAATATTTTCCCAACAGGTATTTTATCCATGACTCGATATGCCACCCTTATGGGACTCGGTTTTCATGTTCCCGAACACATACTCACCAATCAGGATCTCGAACGAACCATTGAAACCAGTGACGAGTGGATAACGTCCAGAACAGGCATCAAGACCCGTCATATCGCCGCGCCAAATACCGGAGCCTCGGTACTGGCCCTTGAAGCTGCCAAAAAAGCCCTGGATCATGCGGGGATGGCGGCCTCCGAGATCACGCATATCATCGTCCCGACCTTCACTCCCGATTATTACGTGCCAAGTACGGCGTGCATCCTGCAGCACAAACTGGGCATCCCCGGCATTCCGGCCTTTGACATGTTCGCCGCCTGCTCGGGATTTCTCTTTGGATTGGAACAGGCCCGGGCCATCGTGGCTCTCTACCCCCAGGCCCGTGTTCTGGTCGCGGCCAGCGAAGTGATCTCGTCGCGTACGGATTTCACGGACCGTTCCACCTGCGTTCTTTTCGGCGACGGTGCCGGAGCAGCCATAATCGGAAGCTCCGAGAACGAAACAACACCCGGATGCATCCAGGACATTCTCCTTCGTGCCGACGGCTCTCTTGGTGAACTGCTGACGGTCAAGGGCGGGGGATCGGCATGTCCGCCGGTCCGGGATGAACGTATCGGCCCCGACTTTTTTGTTCAGATGGAAGGCAGAGATGTCTTCAAACACGCGGTCCGGTCCATGGCCACTGTATGTAACGAAATCCTGGACAAGAATCAGTTGACCACCCACGACATCGATCTGGTCATCCCTCATCAGGCCAACATCCGCATTATCCAGGCCCTTGGAAAAAAACTCGATGTCTCCATGGACAACATCTTTGTCAATGTGGACCGTTACGGCAACACATCGGCCGCATCCGTGCCTATCGCTCTGGCCGAGGCCAAAGAACAGGGCCGGATATCTGCCGGCGACACCGTCCTTCTGACCTCCTTTGGCGGGGGATTCACTTGGGCTTCGGCCCTGATCCGGTTCTAGAATCAGCAACTTCGAGGTGAACACCATGACCGAGAAACTTACCAGCACGGCTCTTGTCACCGGAGGTTCCCGTGGTATCGGCAAGGCAATAGCCCTGCGGCTGGCACACGACGGATATCAGATCTTTCTGACCTATGTGAGCAAACCCGAACAGGCCGAAGAGGTCTGCAAGACGATCCATGCCCAAGGCGGCAAGGCATCGTGCTTCAAAATCGACGTGAGCGACTGGGATCAGGTCAGAGAATTTTTCAAGAACGAGATCAAGAAAAAAGTCAGCCTGGACGTGCTCGTGAACAATGCCGGCATCACCAAGGACGGCCTGATCATGCGCATGAAGCCCGAACAATGGCAACAAGTGCTTGACGTGAACCTCGGAGGATGCTTTGTGTGCCTGCAACAGGCTGCAGTGATCATGATGAAGCAGCGTTATGGCAGAATCATCAATATCACCTCTGTCGTAGGCCAGCGCGGCAATGCAGGTCAGGCCAACTATGCAGCCTCCAAGGCGGGGGTTATCGGTCTGACAAAAACGGCCGCCCAGGAATTGGCCGGGCGCTCCATAACGGTCAATGCCGTTGCGCCGGGATTCATCGAGACCGATATGACCTCGGTCCTGCCCGATGAGGTCAAAGAAAAATTTCTGTCCAACATCCCGGCCGGAACCCTGGGCACCCCCGAAGATATTGCCGAAGCCGTTGCCTTTTTCGCCTCTCCCAAGGCGGGTTATATCAACGGGCAGATTCTCGGTGTCAACGGTGGGATGTACTAATTTGATTCACTGTCCGGCAGGAAGATCTGCACGTTCTTGCCGTCCCCAAAACCATCAAGCATTGTATCGTACGTGGAGGAAAATATGTCCGTAGAATCCAAAGTCAAAGAAATCGTCATCGAACAGCTCGGCGTCAGCCGTGAAGAAATCAAAACAACCTCTTCTTTTGTCGAAGATCTCGGAGCCGATTCCCTGGACCTGACTGAACTGATCATGGCCATGGAAGAAGAGTTCGATATCGAAATCGAAGATGAAGACGCCCAGAGCATTGCTACTGTTCAGGACGCCGTCAAATATATCGAAGCACATATGTAAGCAGTGCCCAAGGGGTGTTCGTCACCTTCATGCAAGAGACGAACACCCTTTTTGTAACCAGATGCAGGGGCAACGGGCTTTGCCGTTGTTGTCGTATCTCATACATGCGTTGTTCGCGGACGACCGGATCCCCTCGTGAAGAGGGACATGCATTCCAAGCCTCTTTTTCCTTTCCTTCCGCCCTTTCCGACAGCACCCGCCCCAAACAGCGCCGGGTTCATCCATAGATGCGACCTTGCGCAATGATTCACCATCAACCACAGTGTCATGAGGACAGCATGATTGGAAAAAGGGTTGTTGTTACAGGACTTGCAGCCATCACACCCATTGGAAACGATCTCACGACAAGCTGGTCGAATCTCCTCCAGGGGATATCCGGAATCGGTCCCATTACGCAGTTCGATTGTTCTGAATTCCAAACGAGAATCGCGGGCGAACTCAAAGATTTCAATCCCGACGAGGTCATCCCTCCCAAACAGCTCAAACGGATGGACCGATTCGCCCAGATCGCGGTTGTTGCGGCCCATCAGCTTCTCCAAAACGGTAACTTCACCATCAGCGAAGAAGAGGCTGCCCGATGCGGAGTCATTCTCGGATGCGGCCTGGGTGGGCTCAAGACCGTTGAGGATTTCCACAGCCGGCTTCTCAAACGCGGCCCGAACAAAATTTCTCCCTTTTACATCCCTGAACTCATCGCCAACATGTCGGCCGGCCAGGTTTCCATCATGTCCGGGGCCAAAGGGCCCAATCTGACCACGACATCAGCATGCGCTTCAGCCCTGCACGGCATCGGATACGCCTATTCGGACATCCGCCTCGGACGGGCTGATGTCATGATCACCGGCGGCGTCGAATCGACCATCACCCCCATGGGGGTTTCCGGGTTCAATGCCATGAAGGCCCTGTCCACGCGCAATGATGAGCCTGAAAAGGCCAGCCGTCCCTTTGACCGGGACCGTGACGGATTCATCATTGGCGAAGGCTGCGGCATGCTTCTTCTGGAATCTCTGGACCATGCCCTGGCCAGAGGGGCCACCATCTACGCCGAAGTAGGCGGATACGGGGCATCTTCCGACGCCTACCACATGACCGCTCCCGATCAGACCGGCGCAGGCATGGCCATGGCTATGAAGGCGGCCATGGCCGATGGTGAGATCCGCCCTGAAGATGTGGATCATGTCAACGCTCACGGCACCTCGACCGTTCTCAATGATTTGAGTGAATCCCGGGCGTTGAAATCGGTCTTTGGCGACCATGCCGGAAACATCTCCATCACCGCCAACAAATCCATGATCGGTCACCTGCTGGGGGCTGCCGGCGGAGCCGAAAGCGTGTTCACGGCCATGAGCATTGCCGAGTCCCTGATTCCCAGAACCATCAACCTGGACAACCCGGACGACGAGTGCGACCTGAATTTTATCGTCGGTGAGAACCGCAAACAGACCATTCAACACGCTCTGTGCAACTCTTTCGGGTTCGGCGGCACCAACGCATCCATCCTCTTCAAGAGATACGAAAAATAGCACGTTGCCAACCGATCAACTGACACCTTGCATCTAAAGGCCCTTTGTCAGGCAGTGCCTGCTCCGGGCCTTTTACTTTGACACCTGATCAAGAGAACCGTATCGTTTGCGAGTTTTTTCAACGACCCGACCATTGCACAAGAAAGGTCGCCGTGAACGAACCTCCCCACCATCCATCTATCCACCCAAGGAGAACCTTATGGGCACTCTCGAACATAGTGATCCGGAAATCTTTGAAGCCATAGCCAGGGAAAAAAACCGCCAGGAAAGCAAACTCGAACTCATCGCCTCGGAAAATTTCACATCTGAAAGCGTCAGAGAGGCCATGGGTTCGATCATGACCCATAAATACGCCGAGGGATATCCCGGAAAACGGTATTATGGCGGATGTGAATTCGTGGATATAGCCGAGGATCTGGCCAGAGAACGGGCCAAACAGCTCTTTGGGGCCGAGTACGTCAATGTCCAGCCCCATTCGGGTTCCCAGGCCAACATGGGGGTCTATTTCGGGGCCATCAAGCCCGGCGACACCATCATGGGAATGGATCTCTCCCATGGCGGCCATCTGACCCACGGCAGTCCGGTCAATTTTTCGGGCAAGCTGTTCACGACCTGTTTTTATGGGGTGGAAAAGGAAACCGGAAAAATCAATTACGATCATGTCCAATCCCTGGCCAAAGAGCACCGCCCCCAGATTATCGTGGCCGGTGCCAGTGCCTACCCCCGAACCATCGACTTCAAACGGTTCCGTGAGATTGCCGACTCTGTGGGCGCCAAACTTATGGTGGACATGGCCCACATTGCCGGACTCATCGCCGCGGATCTGCATCCATCCCCGGTGGAATACGCCCATTTCACGACCACTACCACGCACAAAACCCTGCGCGGACCGCGCGGCGGAATGATCCTGAGTTCCGAAGAATTCGGCAAGATCCTCAATTCCCAGATCTTCCCCGGCATCCAGGGCGGACCACTCATGCATGTCATTGCGGCCAAGGCCGTTGCCTTTGGCGAGGCCCTCAAACCGGAATTCAAAACCTATCAGCAGCAGGTCATCGACAACGCAAAGACCCTGGCAAAACACCTCGAAGATGCCGGTTTCAATCTGGTTTCCCAGGGCACGGACAACCATCTCATGCTTATCGATCTGACCAACAAGGATGTCACGGGCAAGGACACGGAAATCGCCCTGGACAAGGCCGGGATGACGGTAAACAAAAACACGGTTCCCTTTGAAACCCGGTCCCCCTTTGTGACCTCGGGAATCCGCGTGGGCACCCCAGCCATCACCACCCGGGGCATGAAGCCCGAGCACATGGAAAAGATCGCCGGCTGGATTACCGCCACAGTGGAAAATATCGACAACGACTCCAGACTGCTGGCAATCAGCAAAGAAGTGGAAACCTTTGCCCGGGCCTTTCCCTTGTTCGCCTGGTAAACGGGACATAACTATTCAGGTCGCAAACAAACTGCGTTACGGAAGTGCAGCGCAATAAAGAAATGGGGAACATATACGCTAACCAGCTATAGTTTATTAAATTTTTAAATTATAACTTCCCGAATTTTTGGAATACGCACCCGAATAGTTACTATTTTTTATCTGTTATCTTATATCCTCTATCTCTTAATCTACCGAAACTACCGTGACCACATCGACCCACTCCGACCTCCTTCCGGTCAGGGATGACCGGATTCCCTGGCCCCAATACTTCATGCAGATCGCCTATCTCGTGGCCCAGCGGTCCACCTGCCTGCGTCGGCGGGTCGGGGCCGTTGCCGTCCGGGACAAGCGCATCCTGGCCACCGGCTACAACGGCGCGCCGACCGGCCTCAAGCATTGCAAGGAGGTCGGCTGCCTCAGGGACCAGCTGAAGATCCCCTCGGGTGAGCGCCACGAACTCTGCCGGGCCCTGCACGCCGAACAAAACATCATTGTCCAGGCGGCCACGTACGGGGTGAGCATTGACGGGGCCGAGCTCTACTGTACCACCCAGCCCTGTCTCATCTGCACGAAGATGCTTATCAACTGCCGGTTCACGGCCATATATTTTGCTGAAGGGTATCCGGATCAACTTGCCCGGGACATGCTTGACGAGGCCGGGATCACCTATATGTCACTTCCGGTTCAACTCCCATGATCATGGACCAGTCATTCAAAAATCATTGCATGCGCACGGCCATTGAACTGGCCATGCAGGGCAGGGGTACGACAGCACCCAACCCCTGTGTGGGCGCGGTGCTCGTCCGGGACGGTCACATCGTTGCCTCGGGCTGGCATACCCGATGCGGCAAGCCCCATGCCGAGATCGAGGCCCTGGCCGACGCCCAGGCCAAGAACATCGATCTGTCCACATGCACCCTGTTCGTTACCCTGGAACCCTGCAACCACACGGGTAAAACCCCGCCGTGCACCCAGGCCATCCTCCAGGCGTCCATTCCCAGGGTAATCATCGGAGCCATGGACCCCAACCCTCATGTCCAGGGAGGGGGTGCCGATTTTCTGAAAGCCCACGGGGTCACCGTGGAGACGGGTGTCCTGGAACAGGAATGCAGGGATCTCATTGAAGATTTCATCCTCTGGCAGAAAGAAAAACGTCCCTTTTCCATGCTCAAGCTGGCCACGACCCTGGATGGAAAGATTGCCACCAGAACCGGACATTCCGCCTGGGTCAGCGGGGAAACCTCCCGAACCCGGGTTCATGAACTCAGATCACGGGTTGCAGCGGTCATTGTGGGCGGAGAGACCTTCAGAAAGGACAATCCTTCCCTGACATGCAGGCTCTCAGTCTTTGACGGTCCCCAGCCCCTGGCTGTGATCATCACCCGACACCTGCCCGAGCATCCTGAACATTTTACGTTGCTCACCGATCGTCCTGCCCAGACGATATTCTGGACAACGGCCGAGGAGGCCGATTCCACCAGGGGTGACCGGCTCACGGCCCTTGGTTGCCAGCTTGTCGCCCTGCCTGCAATCCATTCCGGACTCAAACTCCATGAAGGGTTCGCCTGGCTGTACAAGGAACGTGGGTGTCATTACACCCTGTGCGAGGGGGGAGGTTCCTTGGCCATGTCCCTGCTGGTCCAGGGTCTGGCCGACGAGATCAACCTGTTCCAAGCCATGAAGGTTCTGGGCGACAATCAGGGAAAAGCCTGTTTTTCCGGCCGGGAAGTCGCATCCATGAAGGATGCCCTGTCCCTGCGTTTGAGCGAGGCATCCCCCTGCGGGGAGGATCTTTTCCTGAGGCTCTTGCCAGGGAATCTATAAGGGAAACCACCATGTTCACCGGACTCATCCAAACCATAGGCACCATTCTGTCACTCGAGAACAAGGGGAACGAGACCCGTTTGCGCATTGCTACGGATACACGGCTCAGAGACTTCGTTCCCGGCGAATCCATCGCCGTCAACGGGGTCTGCCTGACCGTGGAGATTTTTTCCTCGGACTGGTTTTCAGTATATGCCTCGGCCGAAACCATGTCCCGGACCAATCTGGGCTCTCTGGGGGTCGGCAGCCCGGTCAATCTGGAACGGGCCCTGGCCCTGGGCGACCGGCTGGGCGGTCACATGGTTTCCGGGCATGTGGACTGCGTGGCCCGGGTCAACAAAATCGAACCGGCCGGGGAATCCCGCATGTTTACCATTTCCTTTGATCCCAGCCACTCTTCCCTGGTCATCCCCAAGGGGTCCGTGGCCCTGGACGGAATCAGCCTGACCGTCAATGATTGCGGAAACGGGTTCCTTACAGTAAACATCATCCCCGCCACCCAGAAGGAAACGACCATTGGT
Source organism: Desulfoplanes sp. PS50 (assembly GCF_053851535.1). Classification (NCBI taxonomy): domain Bacteria; kingdom Pseudomonadati; phylum Thermodesulfobacteriota; class Desulfovibrionia; order Desulfovibrionales; family Desulfoplanaceae; genus Desulfoplanes; species Desulfoplanes sp. PS50. Next base: position 50,113 of record NZ_JBSPZA010000006.1, read on the forward strand.
TCATGGAAACCGGAATCACGGGTGAACATGGAAACCGACATCATCGGCAAATACGTTCACAGCATGACTGCGCCCTGGACCGAAGGTGCAAGCGCACAGAACCCTCCGAGCCGGATCAGCATGGATTTTCTCAGGCAGAACGGATTTTAGTACCTTACTCGTGAAAGTCTGCCATAAAAAACAAGAAAATTTTATAACCGCCTGAACTTAAAACTTAAAACCTAAAACCTAAAACTGCGGCTTGGCCGCATTAGATCACCAACCAAGCAACACTCCGACATAAACTCTTCATACCAGTCCCTGCGGACATCCGAGGTTATCATGTCCAAAAAAACATGTTCCTGTACCATTGAAGAAGCCCTGGAAGAAATCAAACAGGGTAAGATGATTATTCTGGTCGACGATGAAGACCGGGAAAACGAAGGCGACCTGTGCATCGCGGCAGAAAAGGTCACCCCCGAGGCCATCAATTTCATGGCCACCAAGGCCCGAGGGCTGATCTGTCTGGCCCTGGCCCCGGAAATGGTCGACAAGCTTCAGCTTCCCCTGATGACCCAGCGGAACACTTCGAAATTCGGTACGAACTTCACCATCTCCATCGAGGCCGCCCAGGGAGTGACCACGGGCATCTCGGCCTATGACCGCGCCACCACCGTACTCACAGCGGTTCAGGATAACGTCACGCCTGAAGACATCGCCACGCCCGGGCACATGTTCCCCCTGCGCGCCCGACCCGGCGGGGTTCTGGTCCGGGCCGGACAGACCGAAGGAAGCGTGGATATTTCCCGTCTCGCCGGTCTCAAACCCGCAGCGGTGATCTGCGAGATCATGCGCGAAGACGGAAACATGGCCAGACGTCCGGCCCTGGAGGAATTCGCGGCCAAGCATGACATCCGCATCGTCACCTGCGAGGACCTGATCCGCTACCGTTCCAAATTCGACTCCCTGGTCTACCGCGTGGGCGAGGCCAATCTGCCCACCTGCTACGGTGATTTCAGGGCCATCGCCTTTGAAAGCGATATCGATGACTACACCCATATCGCCCTGGTCAAGGGAGAATGGGAAGAGGACGAACCGGTCATGGTCCGGGTTCACAGTGAATGTCTGACCGGGGATGTCTTCGGTTCCCTGCGCTGTGACTGCGGTGGCCAGCTGCAATCCGCCATGCGCATGGTTGAGGCGGAGGGCAAGGGGGTCGTCCTGTACATGCGCCAGGAAGGCAGGGGCATCGGCCTTGGCAACAAGATCAAGGCCTACCATCTGCAGGATCAGGGAAGAGACACTGTCCAGGCCAATGAAGAACTCGGATTTGCCCCGGATCTTCGGGATTACGGCATCGGCGCGCAGATCCTGGTCAATCTGGGCATCTCCAAAATGCGACTCATGACCAACAATCCCAAGAAGATCATCGGGTTGGAAGGCTATGGCCTGGAAGTGGTCGAACGGGTGTCCATCGAGATTGACCCCTGCAATGAAAACGAGTTCTATCTTCTGACCAAGCAGGAAAAAATGGGCCATCTCCTTCATCTCAAGGAAAAGGCCAAAAAAAAGAAGCAGGCTGAAAAAGCGGATAAAAAAAATGCGCAATAGCCAGGGCACAGTGCACAGCAAGAATTCAATGACTTTCAAGTGACATTGATGGAAAAACCATGCCCTGTGCGTGTGTTTATAGAATCCAACAAATACCAGTAATTCCCGACGTAATTTGCCATAAATGCAATCATCTCCGATAGATTGATAGGGGCAATTCACGAATTGCCCGTTGTATCGAACCCGGGGAGGCGAGAGAAAACACGCATTGCGGCATAGACCGGGAGACAATAAACATTTAGCACCTTCGGAGTTAACCATGCACCATATCACAACCATCGAGGGCAACCTGGACGCCAAGGGGCTCAGATTCGCCATTGTCGCCGCACGGTTCAATGATTTCATTGTGGATCGTCTGGTCGGCGGGGCCGTTGATTATATCGTCAGAAATGGCGGATCACGTGATGATCTGACCATTGTCAGAATTCCCGGGGCCTTTGAGATGCCCCTGGTTGCCAAGAAGCTCGCTGCAACCGGAAAATACGACGGCATCATCTGTCTGGGCGCGGTCATTCGCGGGGCAACCCCGCATTTTGATTTCGTGGCCTCTGAGGCCGCCAAGGGCATTGCCCATGTCTGTCTGGACACCGACATACCCATCGGGTTCGGCGTCCTGACCACGGACAATTTGGAGCAGGCCATTGAACGGGCCGGGAGCAAAGCTGGCAACAAGGGCGTGGAAGCGGCCGCAGCCACCCTTGAATCCATCCGTGTCCTGGAGCAGATTTAGACTATGGCCGGCAAGACTTCCCGACGCAAAGAGCGTCGTTTCGCATTCCAGGTCCTCTACTCCATCAATTTTGAACCTTCCCCGTCCATAAAGGGTGCGGAAGCAACCTTTGCCAATTTTCTGGAAACCGACGAACAGACCGAGCCGGCAGCGGATATGCCTTTTGCCCGCAGTCTGGTTCAGGGAGTGGTCGCCCATATCCAGGAACTCGACGCGATCATTGCCCGGTTTTCCAAGCACTGGAAACTCTCGCGCATTGCTCACGTGGAATTGACCATCCTCAGACTGGGGGTCTTTGAAATGATCCACGTCCCGGATGTTCCTGTCCGGGTGGCCATCAACGAGGCCATTGAGCTGTCCAAGGATTTCGGAGATGATAATTCCAGAAATTTTATCAACGGCATTCTGGACGGAATCGCCAAGGACCTGGCCCGGCAGTCCGGTTGTGACGACAAGAAATAACCTCACGGTATCAATCCGTGTACGCCCGTGATTCAAGACGGTTCTACGGATAATCCGGTACTCCCGGTGAAATCCGCTTTTCACGTTACCATGCAAGGAATAAACATGTCTCTTTCTCACTACGATCCGGAAACCATCGAAAAAAAATGGCAGGCGCTCTGGGAAACCAACCAGACCTTCCATGTCGAAAATGTGAGCGACAAGCCCAAATATTATGTCCTTGAAATGTTTCCCTATCCTTCAGGACGGATCCATATGGGCCATGTACGCAACTACTCCATCGGGGATGTCGTCGCCCGGTTCAAGCGCATGCAGGGATGCAATGTTCTTCATCCCATGGGGTGGGACGCCTTTGGTCTCCCTGCGGAAAATGCGGCCATCAAGCACAAGACTCATCCTGCCAAATGGACCTTTGAGAACATCGACTACATGCGCACCCAGCTCAAACGACTGGGGTATTCCTACGACTGGTCCCGGGAACTGGCCACCTGTCATCCCAAATATTACAAATGGGAACAGCAGTTCTTTCTCAAGCTTCTGGAAAAAGGGCTGGTGTACCGCAAAAAGGCCCCTGTCAATTGGTGCCCTTCCTGTCATACGGTTCTGGCCAATGAGCAGGTGGAAGACGGTTTGTGCTGGCGGTGTGACTCCGAGGTCGTGCACAAGGAACTCTCCCAGTGGTTTCTCAGGATCACCGAGTATGCCGACGAGCTCCTGGACTGCCTGACCACCCTTGGCAAGGGATGGCCCGAGCGGGTCCTGACCATGCAGCGCAATTGGATCGGCAAGAGCCACGGTATGGAGATCGATTTCCCCATCGCGGACAGGGATCAATCCATCACCGTATTCACCACCCGCCAGGATACCCTGTTCGGGGCCACGTTCATGAGCCTTGCCCCAGAGCATCCCCTGGTGGAGAGCCTGATTGAGGGCAAGCCCGAGGCCGAGGCGGTTCGGGCCTTCAAGGACAAGGTCGATCGGATGGACAATATCGTCCGTACGGCCGAAGACCTGGAAAAGGAAGGGTGTTTCACCGGCAGCTATTGCATCAACCCGGTCACCGGGATCAAAATGCCCGTCTTTGTGGCCAATTTCGTGCTCATGGGCTACGGCACTGGAGCGGTCATGGCTGTTCCGGCCCACGACCAGCGTGATTTCGAATTCGCCCGCAAGTACGATCTGCCCATGACGGTGGTCATCCAGCCCAAGGACGAAACCCTCGATCCTGCCGCCATGACCGAGGCCTATGCCGATCCCGGTTATCTGACAGGTTCCGGGGAATTCGACGGGCTGTTCAACGAAGAGGCCAAGGAAAAGATCGCCGTGACCCTGGACGCCAAGGGCATCGGCAAAAAAACCGTCAATTACCGGTTGCGCGATTGGAACATCTCCCGGCAACGGTTCTGGGGAGCACCCATCCCCATTGTCTATTGTCCTGAATGCGGTGCCGTGCCTGTCAATCCGGCCGATCTGCCCGTGGAACTTCCCCAGGACATCACCACCCGGGAAGACGGAAAATCGCCTCTGCCCGACTATGCACCCTTTGTGGAGACCACCTGCCCAAAATGCGGGAAAAAGGCCCGGCGGGAAACCGACACCATGGATACCTTTGTGGAGTCATCCTGGTATTTTGCAAGATACACGGACGCCAGGAGGACCGAATCGGCCTTTGATCAAGAGGCCATCTCCTATTGGATGCCCGTGGACCAGTATATCGGTGGTATTGAACACGCCATCCTGCATCTTTTATATGCCCGGTTCTGGGTCAAGGTTCTGCGGGATCTGGGAGAAATGGAAGGGGTCGACGAGCCCTTTGAGAATCTGCTCACCCAGGGCATGGTCCTCAAGGACGGGGCCAAGATGTCCAAATCCAAGGGAAACGTGGTCGATCCGAACAATCTGATCGCACACTACGGCGCCGACACCACACGGCTGTTCTGCCTGTTTGCCGCGCCCCCGGAAAAGGATCTGGAATGGTCCGATGCCGGTGTGGAAGGAGCCCATCGGTTCTTGAGCCGGCTGTGGCGTCTGGTGGACGAGCTCCTCCCCCTGCTCTCTCCCTGCGGTCCGACCCGAGCGGTTGAAGGACTCACCCTGACCACCGAGGAGAAGGATCTCCGTCGCAAGGAACACGAGACCGTGCTCAAGGCGACCACGGACATCCAGAACAAATTCCAGTTCAACACCGTCATTGCCGCGGCCATGGAGATGGTCAATCATCTCTATAAATCCAAGGAGATGCTGAAGACCTCGGAGAATGGTCCCCTGCTCCTTTCTTCGGCCATCAGTTCGGTGTTGACCATCCTTGCCCCGATCACCCCGCATGTCTGCGAGGAACTCTGGCAGGCCATGGGATATGAAGTACCCCTCTCCGAACAGCCCTGGCCGGATCATGATCCCGCAGCCCTGACCAAAGAAGAGATCACTATCGTGGTCCAGGTCAATGGCAAGCTCAGGGGCAGGATTTCCGTTGCCGCAGATGCGTCCAGGGAATCGGTCCAGAAAATCGCATTGGCCGATCCCAATGTCTGCAAGCACATCGAAGGCAAAACCATACGCAAAGTCATCGTCATCCCGGAGAAACTGGTCAATGTGGTCGTCGGTTAGAACATTCGCAATCTGGTTCGTCCTGGTCTGCGTCCTGGCAGGGTGTGGATATACCTTCAGTGGCATGGCACCCATCGAACTCCCTCAGGGGCAGAAACTGCTGTGCATCACCAAATTCGAGAATCCCACCACGGAACCGTGGCTTGAGCCCTCCCTGCGGGCTGAACTCAGGGATGAATTCACCCGAAGAGGCCAGGTCAAATGGGTCAGTAGAAACGAGGCAGAGACCCTGGTGACTATCCGGGTGATCCGGTACAGTTCATCGAGTACCCTCAAGGGATCGGATGACGAGACCGTGACCTCGGCCGTCCAGCTGACCACTGCCGTTGACATGTACAATGCGGCTGATCGCACCCTGATCTGGACATCAGGAACCATCAACGTGTCTGAATCCTTCAGAGGGAATTCAGGAGAACCAAAAGCCCGGGAGGACGCTGTCCGTCTGACTGCGGAAAGAATTGCCGATCGTCTGGGACAGGCCTTTTAAGCACAAGGTGAAGCCAACAATGTGCATGGAGCTTCACATCTACCGACACAACCGAGCAACCACCATCCGGCCACGGGAAAATTCCCATGGCCGGATGTATTGATGTATCTCATATCTCCTCATACCATCCCCCATTCTCCCAACCTTCAAGCCCCGGGAGTCGTCGTGATCCATCCTTCATCCCCCGCATCTCCCAGCGACCAGCGTCCCGGATTCAGTTTCTGCATCTGTCCGGATCCCGAACGCCTCAGGGCCCATATCCGCTTCGTCCTGCAGCACAACGCAAAGACGGATTGGGAACAAAAGATATTCTGGGGGGATGAGGACCTTCCTTCTTCTTTCTGGGAAGCCCTTTCCGTGCCGAACCTCATGGGTCCACCTCGGGCCCTGGTTCTGCGCCGGGCCCATGGACTGACCGTGGATTTCTGGAAGGCCCTGACTCCCCACCTCAAAGGATTCAAACGGTCCATCTGGCCTTTTTTCTGTCTTGAAGGGGCATGGACCAAGAACAAACCGACCATTCCCAAAACCATCCAGTCCAGGCCCTACTGGAAGGTGGCCGCAAACAATCAATGGATCTGGCAGGATCCCGGACTGACCCGAAACAACCTTCCCCGGGAAGTCAGTCAATGGGCCCGAACCCATCAGATAAGCTTTGAGCAGGGGGTCCTGCAGGCCTTTTGCCAAAGCCTGCCCCTGGAAACCTTTGCCCTGCACAACGAACTGGAAAAACTTTCCCTGCACCTGGGCTCGCGCAAGACAGTCTCCCAGGCGGACCTCGTCCTGTTCGAACATCCCATGGACATGGACATGTTCACCTTTCTGCGATCCATCCAGGACAGGGGACAACGGTTCACCGTCTGGAAAAAAATCCTTGCCGATCACGGGAGTTCCGGCTCCGACATGCTTTTTCCCTTTCTTGGCCTGCTGACCTGGGAAACACGAACCATGTGGCAGCTCGCCTCGGGAGAAGACAACGCGGTTCGGCTTCCTCCGTCTATCAAATCCATGAAAAAAAACATGGCCTCCCGACTCGGCCTGCCCAAACTGGCCCGGATCTTTGATCTTGTCCTGGATGCAGAAACCTCGGTCAAATCCGGCCGCAGAACACCGGATCAGGCTCTGGAATACATTGTCCAGGAACTCATGCGCGTGTTTTCGTGATTATTTCCGCAACCCGGGGTTGCCCGATAAAGGATTCGTACCTATATGGAAAATCAATCAAAAAAACCGCATTATCATCACCATCGCCAGCGCCTTAAAAAACGGTTTGCCAAGAATGCCACCGAGCTGGCTGACTACGAGATTCTGGAACTCCTGCTCACCTATGCCATCCCGCGCAAAGACACCAAAGCCCAGGCCAAGGCCCTGCTCGAGCGGTTTGGCAGTCTGGGCGGCATTTTTCAGGCCAGGGATTCGGAAATAAAGGCCATTGAGGGGATAGGGGATGCAACGATCCTCTTTTTCCGGGTTTTGGAGGAATGCCGGGCCAGGACCTCCCAGACCCCGCTGGCGAAAAAGGCAAGCTTCTCCCATCCCGGTGAGGTCTGCGACATGGTTACTGCCAGGCTGGGACGGTGTGAACATGAAGAATTCTGGACCATCCTGCTGGACAACAAGAACCGGCTCCAGGCCTTTGAAAAGGTGAGCAAGGGGACCATTGATCAGGCACCGGTCTACCCCAGAGAGATCATGACCCTGGCCCTGGAACATCGATCCAGTGCCATCATTCTGGTCCACAATCACCCCGGTGGCGATCCGACCCCCTCTTCACAGGATATCCAGCTGACCAACAAGCTGAAATCCCTGGGCAGGGAAATGGGCATCAGGGTCCTTGACCACATGGTGGTCGCGGATAACACGCATTACAGTTTCATGGAACACGGTCTCATGTAAAAATGATCAGCCCATTGAATAAACCCCTCTATTGGGTTATATGAATGGTAACATTCGCTGGTTTTCGATCTTCTTAACCAAGGGGGAACTCCATGATCAAAAGTCTGCAGTGCATTGTCAGCGGAAAGGTCCAAGGCGTTTATTTCCGTGCCTGGACCCACGACCAGGCCAAGGCCCTGGGGCTGAACGGTTGGGTCAGAAATCTGAAGGAAAATCAGGTTGAAGTCCTACTCCAGGGACCCGAGGATACATTGGAAGAGATGAAAAAACGACTTATCAGAGGCTCCGAACTCAGCAGGGTCGAGAATCTCGATGCCAAGTACATTGATTACGACAAGCAGCACACCTCCTTCCAGATCCGGGGGTAACTCACCGATTGACAACAAGGTGCAGTTTTCGAGGTCACGGGTATCACCTTCGACATTAACGATTATCGCTTGGCCATTCCTGAGCAGGGAAAATGACGAAACCAAGGACCCGTAAACACGCTATGGGGTCATCGATACCCGGATCACAGTTTTCACAGGATGTTACTACATCCATGGCCACCTCTCCGTGGGGCTTGCCAGCCGATACAAGGCTACGCTGGCAAGCCCCGTAACGTGTCCTCTTTTCGATATGGAACAAGAAGAATCGCAACATTATCAGATGCTCCTGCAGGCAGTAGCCGCACACAGGTTTGCTGAAATATTTTTTTACCGCATTGGCAATCACGGACTTGCCCCCGAAGACCGTTGCGCCCCCAAGCGGATCACATCTTCAACTATCCGACAATCATCTTGATCGAGGAGTGAACAATAATGAGTGATGACAAAAAGGATACAACCCCGACACCGCCTTCATCTGAAAATCCAGATGAAACCTCTGCTGCGGATGTCGAAATACTCGACAACGAGAATCCGGGCGAGGCAGATATCCCGACCTCTCTGCCGGTCCTGCCCGTGCGGGACATTGTTGTCTTCAACTACATGATCCTCCCCTTGTATGTGGGACGGGAAAAAAGCGTTCAGGCCATTGACGAAGCCCTGAACAGAAACAGATACGTCCTCATCTGTACCCAGAAAGATGAAGACGTTGAAGACCCCGAGGCCGACGACCTTTTTACCGTGGGTACCGTGGGAATGATCATGCGCATGCTCAAGATGCCCGATGGTCGGCTCAAGGTTCTGGTCCAGGGTCTTGCCAGGGCCAGGGTGAAGGAATTCACCCGCCACCAGCCGTATGACGAAGCCCGCATCGAACTGATCGAGGAACAGGAAATCTCGGAGCTCGGACCAGAACAGGAAGCCCTTTTGCGCACGGTCAAGGAACAGACAGAAAGGATTCTCTCCCTGCGCGGCATCGATACCAGCGAGATCATGGCGGTTTTAAACAGCGTCAATCAGCATGGACGTCTGGCCGATCTCGTGGTCTCCAACCTTCGCGTCAAACCCTTGGATGCACAAAAAATCCTTGAATGCGAAGATCCTGTGGAACGCCTTATCCTGGTCAACGAACAATTGACCAAGGAAGTCGAAGTGGCCTCCATGCAGGCCAAGATCCAGAACATGGCCAAAGAAGGTATGGACAAGGCCCAGCGGGAGTATTTTCTCCGCGAACAGCTCAAGGCCATCCGCAAGGAACTCGGAGATATCGGTGAAAACGGAGAAGGTGGCGAGTTCGACGATATCCGCAAAGCCCTGCACAAGGCGGGACTGCCGGCTACGGTCAAGGCTGAGACGGAAAAACAGCTTTCCCGTCTCGAATCCATGCATCCCGATTCCTCCGAGGCCACGGTCATTCGGACCTATCTGGACTGGATCGTGGATATCCCCTGGAAAAAAATCTCCAAGGACCAGCTGGACATCAACAAGGCAAGCGCCATCCTCGATGAGGATCATTACGGCCTGGACAAGGTCAAGGAACGCATCCTGGAGTATCTGAGCGTCCGCAAGCTCAATCCCAAGATGAAAGGACCGATCCTCTGTTTCGTAGGCCCTCCCGGAGTCGGCAAGACCTCCCTTGGCAGATCCATTGCCCGGGCCCTGAATCGAAAATTCGTGCGCATGTCCCTTGGCGGCATGCGTGACGAGGCTGAAATCCGTGGTCACCGACGAACCTACATTGGAGCCATGCCCGGTCGGATCATTCAGGGAATGAAAGAAGCCCAGACAAGAAATCCCGTGTTCATGCTCGACGAAATCGACAAGGTCGGCCAGGATTTTCGAGGCGATCCATCTTCAGCACTGCTTGAGGTCCTCGATCCTGAACAAAACAACACGTTCACGGATCACTACCTGAATGTCCCGTACGATCTGTCCAAGACCATGTTCATCTGCACAGCGAATATGCTTGACACCATCCCCTCCGCGCTGCTGGACCGCATGGAGGTCATCCGGATCACCGGGTACACCCAGCAGGAAAAGATCAAGATCGCCAAACGCTACCTTCTGCCCAGACAGATCAAGGAAAACGGGATCAGGAAAAAAGACATCCTGCTCAGCGATGCGGTCATCGGCAAGGTCATCCAGGAATACACCCGTGAAGCGGGTCTGCGCAACCTGGAACGGGAACTCGGCAGTCTGTGCCGCAAGATCGCCCGCAAGATCGCCGAGGGCCAAAAAGGACCCTTCAGGATAACCCCCAAGGGTGTGACTAAATTGCTGGGGTTGCCCAGGTTCATGGACGAAGACAGGGACAAGGACCTGCCACCGGGCGTTGCCCTGGGACTGGCATGGACCCCCTATGGGGGAGAAACCCTGTACATCGAGGTGAGCATCCTGCCCGGCAAGGGCAAACTCCTGCTGACCGGAAAACTCGGTGATGTGATGAAGGAAAGCGCCCAGGCGGCCTTGAGCTATGCCCGGAGCCGGGCCGAAGAATTGGGGCTGGACAGCGATTTCGCAGAAAAAAAGGATATCCACATCCACGTACCTGCCGGAGCGACCCCCAAGGATGGTCCGTCAGCCGGTGTCACCCTGGTCACGGCGTTGATCTCCGCCCTGACAGGGAAATCGGTCCGAAGCGATGTGGCCATGACCGGCGAGATCACCTTGCGAGGCAGGGTCATGCCTGTCGGCGGGATCAAGGAAAAGGTCCTGGCAGCCGTTGGCGCGGGACTGAAAAAAGTGATCATCCCGTCTCAAAACGAGAACGACTTCAAGGAAATCCCCCAGGAATTGCGCCGCAAGATCCAGGTCAAGGTAGTCGAAAACATCGACGAAATCTGGCCCGAGGTGCAGACGGATTAAGAGCTATAGGATACAGGATCGATATATAATCGTTCCCAACATCTCGACGACAAGGGCGGACCCATGGGTCCGCCCTTTCTTGTGTCGTCATGATGAGATACACAAAGCCAACATGGTGGAGATTGGAAAAAAAATCCTTGTATCCAGTTAGTCCTCCCAGGACGTCGCATCCTTGCTGATTTCACGGTACAGATCGGCCAGCAGGACCACGCCGAGGATTCGTTCTCCGTCCTCCACGATGGCCCGGCCGCGTCGATAATCCAAAAATATTTCCAGGACCCGGGCCAGCGGCTCGTTAGGATTGATCCGGGGAACATCAATCTGCATGAAATCCCTGATCTCCACCTGGGAGCAGGTCACGCAGGCATGCTTGAAGGCACTGTCCCAATTCACATCTCGCTCGGCCATATTTATACTCTTCAGTAAACAGGGGCCAATAGCCTGGATGATGTTCCACATGGAAAGAACCCCTTTGAAACGCTTACGGTCCTTCGACAAAACCACGACAAAATTATTGTCCGGACTTTCACTCCGGCTTTCCTGGAGGGCCCTGATGACGCTGGTCATACTGGCATCCTCGGTAACCGCAGGATATTCCTCCCGCATGACATCCCAAGCCCGTTTACGAAGTAGCATGCTTCCCCCTCTCTATGTTATGCATCGGTCGTGATCGCGTGGTCGCGCCCTGAATGCGTGACAAAAACTGATTCTCTCAATCAAAATCGGCGAGCAGTCCGCCGATATGCATGGTCTCGGTCAGGGAGACCTGCTGATATTTCTTGCGGATCTTCCACAGGGCCTGCTGGAGCTGATCATTGGCGATCCCGTTTCTTGTGGCGGTATAGGCCTCGATAAAGGCGGCCAGATCATCACAGATCTTGAGCATGAACCCATCCTTGGGGTCAAAGGCATCCGTGTTGTACGTGTGCTGGAGTTGTTCCCATTCGACTTCCCGGGTATCGCATCCCTGACAGATCGTTGAAGCGAACTCCGATCCCACCTCAACCCCCAAAAAATATTTCAGGCGACGCGAGAGATCAAAATACCCTCCCTGCTCCAATGTACTAAATATCTTGGAGTCCAGCTCCTTGAACTCATACTCCTTGATCAGATCACCGATCCGCTTCACGGAACTCTTGACCGGCGAGATGATGTCTCGGGTCAACAATTCCGGAATATCATGAAACAAACCGGCAAAAAAATTATTCACTCTTCTGGCCGTGCACGCCCCGACCATCAGGCTGAAAAAATACCCGTAACAGGCCACGATGAACATGTGGCCGAGTACCGCTGTTTCAGGGATGCGTGGGGTCTGGGACCAGCGCTGCTGGAAACGAAGCTGACCGCATAATTGGGCAAACCTGCCAAGAGGTGACCGGTTTTCCTGCATGAGTTCGCGTACCCCGATGAGATCATAAAACCCTGCGATCCCCTGGACAAAATTCTCCTCGATTTCATCCATCTCCTCGTCTTTAGGATTGAGATCCTTTATAAGATGAAACTCCCACTGGCTGGCCATGAGATGGGATGCGTCCAATATTCTACTCGCAAGATCATCCTTGGGAGAACCATCATCATAATGGTCACACAGCCCCCTCCAAAACGCATCTCCCAGGGATTGCACCCGTGGCTTGAGCTGTTCGAGAACCCATCGGGTCAACTGTTGGTAATGGGCAGGATTGGCCTTGATCTGATAGAAAACAGGGGGTTTGATGTCTGTGATCACCAACCGGTATAAATAATCGTAGATCCCTCCCCGAACAATGCGATCACCAAGATCGATAAAGTCCTTTTTGTCCAGATGCTGACCGTTGAGCATATACAGCATCCAGGCCATGATCATCTTGTGGGCCTGCTTGTCCACCTCCATGAGCTCCATGGGACGCATCTTGTCGTTCCACCGCTTCATGGAGGTTCCTGAAAAAACAAATTGGAGCAAACTCTTGCGAATACCGGGCATTCCGAGGGCCTCGCTGTTGCGTAGTTGGGGTCGATGGCCAACATTCTCCATCGGGTTCCATTGATAACACATACCTTAACCATACGAAAGGTATAAAAAAATCGCAAGAACAACTGCCATGGTTTTCAGGGCCGATTCATTGGCATGGCTGGTACAGGACGTTTTGGCCGGCTTGAAACTCCCTTACAGACCGCGTGACATCAGGTTTTTTACTCAATAAAAACAAGAGGTTTTGAAATATATCAGGCAGCGATCGGATGAACGATACCAGGCTCTGTCAAACAGACTAAACCGCCCCAAAGGGGTTGGACCAGCCACGGCATTCCCGACACCTGGGTGCGAACAAATGTGCCTGGCCATGATTTTCTTTCTTGAACTTTCGGGGCAAAAGATTTATCAGCACCCTGCTTCTACATTGGATCTTTCCCACGATTCCCCAGTTTCAAAAAAGTCCTTCCGGGCTTTTCCAAATGGTCATTTGATTGATAATGACCTCACATATCTATCGGCCTCCAGCCGGTCAACGACCTGCAGGACATCTCGAGGATGGCTTTGTTTTGCTTGACATATCCCGAGGAATCTCCTAGCTGGTCTCTTTTCAGTTTGTTACAGGAGCTCACGCAATGAAGACATATAGTCCCAAAGCAAGTGAATTGCAGCATAATTGGTATGTTGTCGACGCCACGGACAAGATCCTCGGCCGTCTGGCAACGGAGGTGGCTGTTTATTTGAGAGGCAAGCACAAGCCCGAATTCGCACCCCACATGGATAACGGCGATTTCGTCATCGTTGTCAACGCCGATAAAATCAAGGTGACCGGCAACAAGCTCACCCAGAAAAAGTACTATCGTCACTCCGGCTACCCCGGAGGGCTCAAGGAAACCAATCTGAATACCCTTCTCGGTACCAAGCCGGAACGGGTCATTGAGCACGCAGTCAAGGGCATGCTTCCCAAAAACGCGCTGGGCCGGGCCATTTTCAAGAAACTCAAGGTCTATGCCGGTCCTGATCATCCGCACGCGGCCCAGAATCCCGCTTCCCTTGATATCTAAAAATCCTGCACTTCGGAGAAGAACACAATGAGTCAAGATTTCTTTTATGGCACAGGACGTCGGAAAAGCTCCGTCTCCCGGACCAGATTGTACACCGGCAGCGGCCAGATCATCGTCAATGGCCGTTCCATCGACGACTATTTTCCCAGGGCCACCCTGCAGCTGATCATCCGTCAGCCCCTCAGGCTGACCAAAACTCTGGATAAATTCGATATCAAAATCCGCGTTGCAGGCGGCGGACTGACCGGTCAGGCTACTGCGGTGCGTCACGGCATCAGCAGAGCTCTGCTCGACTACGATCCCGAATTGCGCCCTGTTCTGAAAAAGGCCGGGTTCCTGACCCGTGACCCCAGGAAAAAGGAAAGAAAGAAATACGGTCTGCGCGGCGCCCGTGCACGCTTCCAGTACTCCAAGCGTTAAGCCGTCACAGCTTGCATCAAATGGGTATACAAAGGCAGGGCAGATGCGCCCTGCCTTTTTTTTTGTTTACATCCTTCGATCGTCTCCAGCCTCTCCTGCCATGGCCACCAAAAAACACATCTCCCCACGCGCCCTGTTCGCCGACACAAACGGTCAGATCTACGATCATCCCGAACTGCTCATGGTTTGCAGGCGGGGTAACCAATTTTCCTTGCCCAGGCCGGACGAACTCATCCCCCTGCCCGCAGAAAGCGATCTCTATCTGTTGCCCGGACGCAACGCTCTGGGGCTTGATCCTGAAACGGGACAGATGGAAGAGATCGAGGAAGGAACCGCTGTGGCCGGCTTTGTCTGCCCCTCCTACACGCTCTCGGCTACCACAGCCTACCAGACCCGTGAAAGTGCTCCGGCCCTGCCTCTTTTTGCCTACGGGGCCATCGGCTACGCCGAAGGCAGATTCTGGGTCACGGCCAAACAGGTGGATACGGACAAACGCCAGGTCTTCTCCCATATCCCCTGCGAACGGATTGAGACAGGTGCCAAGCGGTTGATGAAAAAATTTCCAGACAATCGACTGATCACCCACCTGGCCAAATGCGCCCTGACCTATGGATGTCCTGCGGCCAAAAATTTTGCCCTGGGCCGATTCGAGGCCCCGCTGCCCACCTCCCGATCCTGCAATGCCCGGTGCGTGGGATGCATCTCGTTGCAGCCCGAAGACTCGGGGTTTCCCTCTTCCCAGAACCGGATCACCTTCCGGCCGACCGTGGAGGAAGTCTGCCAGGTCATGCTCCATCACAACGCCCGGGAGAAACGGGCCGTTTACTCCTTTGGGCAGGGATGCGAGGGCGAACCATTGACCGAGGCGGCGCTTCTGGAAAAATCCATTGCCCGATTCAGGGCCGAAGGGGGCAAGGGCACGGTAAACATCAACACTAACGCCAGTCTCCCGGAAACCATGGCCCCTCTGGCAAAGGCCGGCCTCTCCTCCATCCGGGCGAGCATGAACAGCGTGCAGGAAGCTATCTATAACGCCTATTATCGCCCGGCCTCCTTCACCTTTTCCGATATCAAACAAACCATCCTCGAGGCCAAGGCGCATGATCTCCATGTTTCCCTCAACTACCTCTTCTTTCCCGGACTCAACGATACCGAGGCCGAACTTGCATCTCTGATCGGCTTTCTTCAGGATACCAAAGCCGATTTCATCCAGATGCGCAATCTGAGTCTGGATCCGGAGATCTATCTTTCCCGCCTTCCCCAATTGGAGCAGAGTCCTGTCATGGGGCTCAAGAACTTCATGAAACGGATCAGGAAAAACTGCCCCTGGATCAGATTCGGCTATTTCAATCCCTATCTCGGGAAATAGGAGACACCGTGGAGTGCTCAGACCACCCCATCTTTTCAACCCGGTTCTATCCGGTGCGGATCTACGAGACGGATCCTACCGGCAAGGCCACCATCATCAGCCTGATCAACTATTTTCAGGAGGCAGCGGCCCAGCACGCCCGGCAACTGGGATTTCATCCCGACCGGCTTCGCGAACACGGGGTAGGCTGGGTCATGTCCCGTTTGTGTATCCAAGTGGACCGCTATCCCGCGGCCGAGGAAGACATTCGGGTGACCACCTGGCCCCTGGCCCCCAGACATAAAACAGCGTTCAGGGACTTTCTTTTAAAGGACACGGACAGCAATGTCCTGGCCCGCGCCACAAGTGCCTGGCCGGTCATGGACCTTACCACCCGAACCATGACCGATCTGCCCGCACTCTTTGCCAATATGGTCCCGCCCGGCGGCCCTTCGGCCCTGCAATTCCCCTCCCGCACCGTGCCCAAACTGAAAACTCCGATCCATCGCGTCGCCCGTACGCCGGGGTTTCTCCATCTGGATATGAACGGCCATGTCAACAACGTCCATTTTGCAGCCTGGGCCCTTGAGGCACTGCCCTGGGAGTTTCGCCGCACCCACAGGCTCGCGCTGCTGGACATCGTTTTCCGCAACGAAATCCGTCAGGAAGATACCATCACCGCGGGCTGCGCGCCCGATGCAGACGATCAGTTCGTCTGGCTTCACAGCTTGGTCAGATCGGACGATTCCACAGAAATCGCCCGGCTCAGAACGCAGTGGGAATAAACGGTTCAATGCCGGACGACCCCGCGACCGATCTCGTTGGGACCTAAACTACCGGGGACCAAGCCGGTCATCCGGACCGTCTTACAAGCACTCCCGCCTACCTGAACGCAAAGAGAAAGCCCGACTTCCGGAACCGGAAGTCGGGCTTTTGACATGTTGCGTATCCGCGCAGCCAGCGATCGGTGACGAGGCTATTTCCCGGCCATCATGGCAGCGACGTCGCCCTCGACATCGCCGATGGGCTTGATGTCGAAGTTTTCCACGAGCACCTTGGCCACATTGGGAGAAAGGAAGGCGGGCAGCGTGGGGCCGAGGCGGATCCCTTTGACACCCAGAAACAGGAGGGCCAGGAGCACGGCAACGGCCTTCTGCTCGTACCAGGCGATATCGTAGGAGATGGGCAGCTCGTTGATGTCTTCCAGGCCGAAAACCTCTTTGAGTTTCAGGGCGATGACCGCCAGAGAGTAGGAGTCATTGCACTGTCCGGCGTCCAGGACCCGCGGGATACCGCCGATATCTCCCAGATTGAGTTTGTTGTACCGGTATTTGGCACAACCGGCCGTGAGGATGATCGTATCCTCGGGCAGGGTCTCGGCAACCTCTGTATAATAATTTCTGGTCTTGTGGCGACCGTCACAGCCGGCCATGACTACAAAACGTTTGATGGCACCGGACTTGACAGCTTCAACAACCTTGTCGGCCAGGGCCAGAACCTGATGGTGGGCAAAACCTCCCACAATCTTGCCGGTCTCGATCTCTGTGGGCGAAGCACAGGTCTTGGCCTGTTCGATGATCTTGGAGAAATCCTTGACCCCGTTTTCTTTTCTGTCGGCGATATGGGTAACACCGGGATAGCCGGTCATGCCCGTGGTGTAGATCCGATCCTGATAGGTGTTGTTCTTCTTGATCGGGATCAGACAGTTGGTGGTCATGAGGATGGGACCGTTGAACGATTCGAACTCCTCATTCTGGTGCCACCAGGATCCGCCGTAGTTGCCCACGAAATGCGAATATTTCTTGAATGCGGGGTAATAGTTGGCCGGAAGCATTTCGCCGTGGGTGTACACATCCACCCCCGTACCTTCGGTCTGTTTGAGCAGTTCTTCCATATCCTTCAGGTCATGGCCGCTGATGAGAATACCCGGATTGCTTCCCACCCCGATGTTCACCTCGGAGATCTCGGGATTGCCGTAGGTCGACGTATTGGCCTCATCGAGAAGGGCCATGGTGTTCACAGCCGTTTCACCGGCCTTCATGACCATGGCGACCATCTCGTCAACGGACAGTTCTTTGGTCGTCGAGGCCAGGGCCTCCATATAGAATCCGAAGACATCGTTGTTCGTATATCCGAGCACTTCGGCATGCTCGCCATAGGCGGCAATCCCCTTGAGACCGATGACCAGGAGTTCGCGCAGGGAGCGGACGTCCTCGTTGGCGGTGGAGAGTACGCCCACGCTCTTGGCCTTTTCGGCAAATTCCTCGGGATCGTCCGATGTCCAGGTGGCGGCATCGGGAAGCTCCCCTTCCAAGGCATCGGGATGGGCGGCCAGGATACGCTCTTTGAGATCATCCCGGAGTTGCAACCCCTCCCTGACCATGGCGATGAACCGATCGTCATCCCAATTGGCATTGGTGATGGTGGAAAAAAGGGCCTGGCCGATAAAATGGGCTTCCCTGCCGATATCCATGCCCAGTTCAAAAGCCTTTTCACCATACACGGCAATACCCTTGGTCACAAAAATTAGCAGATCCTGAAGATTCGAGGTATCTTCGGGTTTGCCGCACATGCCGCGAACGGTACATCCCTGATTTTTTGCGGTTTCCTGGCACTGAAAACAAAACATGAGCTGTCCTCCTGGTTATAGAGTCACGGTTGTGTTCGTCTGTATGAGTTCAACCTACTGTATTGGAGTGAATCTTCCTTGACCTGGGTCAAGACGAAAAAATCGATCTGAAATTTTTTGCTACCATACTGGTGCAAGGAAAACAATTCTCATTCCAGTGGACGACAGGGCACATTTGTTCTCATGCAGGAACCTGAAATATGATGGCCGGCTTGCCCCGCTTGGGACGGCTTGACTGTCTGAGCGAGCCAGGCATCGTTCATCAAGCCGTTGCCTGACATCTTGCCCGTGCGGCTTGTTTTCATGGAGCAACGGCTTGATGGTACGAGACCGGCGAGAGAGTTTCAAACCGTCCCAAGCGGGGCAAGCCGGCCATGAGAACACATCAGCCCTGCAATAAACGAAAAAAAGCCTCCCGGATCAGAGAAATCCGGGAGGCTGAGTGATCCTACACAACGGTTGTGACTAATCGAGGACGTCGAACCGTTCAAAACTCATGGACAACCCGGCCCGGCCCTGGGTGGCCGAACGAAGGGCCGTGGAAAAACCGAACATCTTACGCAGCGGGGCCAACGCCTGCACGGTCTTTTGGCCGGCCCGATCGAACATATTCTCGATCCGGGCACCCTTTGTTCCCAACAGGGAGATGCAATCGCCCACAAACTCCTCGGGAACCCCTATTTCAACGGCCATGATCGGCTCCAGAAGCAGGGGGCCCGCCTTGGTCATAGCCTGCTTGAGCGCGGATACCGCTGCCATGCGAAACCCCACCTCGGTTGATCGCTTGTCCGTATCGGCAAGTTGAACAATGCTCACCAAAACATCCTGGATCGGATACCCTTTGAGCACCCCGCTCTGCAGTCCATCTTCGACACCCTTGATGGTTGCCTCCAGAAACGAGGCCGAACAGGTAGTTGCGTCAACTTCGCTGATGACGCGGTTGCCGTGTCCGCGCTTCCTGGATTGCACGGTCAAACGGACACCTCCATGGTGCCAGTTCTCGCCGAGTTCCCTTTCAAAAACCGCTTCGGCCTCGCCCGCACCTGCAACGGTTTCCTGAAACACAACCTGGGGGTTGCCCGCACGCATATCCACCTTGAACTCGCGTCTGAGCCGCTCCAGAACAACATCCAAATGCAGCTCGCCCATGCCCGAAAGGATGATCTGGTCGGTATCCTTGTCCCGGTCCGAAACAAGGGTCGGATCCTCCTGAAGGAGTTTGTCCAGGGCCAGGACCAGCTTTTCTTCCTCACTGGCATTTTTGGGTTCCAGGGCCAGAGAAATCACCGGCTTGTACCCACTGATTCGTTCCAGAATGATCGGGTCACTTCGCTGGCACAGGGTATCAGCGGTCCTGGTGTTCTTCATGCCGGCAGCAGCCACAATCTGTCCGGCCCGGGCCTGGACCAGTTTTTCGCGATGATCGGCATGGAGCAGAAATAATCGCGCAACACGTTCATCCAGATCCTGGGTGGCATTGTACACTGTCTGACCGGCATCGATGGTTCCGGAATAGATGCGCATAAGAACCGTCTTGCGGCCCGAGGCCATGCTCACCTTGAAGGCCAGGGCGGAGAGGGGTTCCCTGGAAGACGGCTTGAAGGAACAGGGGTTCTTGTCCCTTGGATCGATCCCCTGGGCCGTTGGAACATCCAGAGGCGACGGCAGATAGAGATTCACCCCGTCAAGAAAAGGCTGAACCCCGATATTCTTGAGGGCTGATCCCGCGAACACAGGGACAAAGCTCATGGCCAAGGTCCCTTTGCGGATAGCCTTTTTGAGCAGATCAACCGATATATCTTCTCCGCCGAGATAGGCTTCCATAATGGCATCGTCCTGCTCTGCCAGGGTTTCGAGAACCTTTTCCCGCCATGAAAGGGCGAGTGCCTCTTCGTTTTCATCCAGGGGCTGGAGGGTGTAGTCCACTCCCTGCGTTTCCTGATCAAAAACGATCTTACCCATGGAAAGAAGATCGATGACCGCCGTGAAATCGCTTCCCTCACCCACTGGTATCTGCAAGGGCAGCGGAACCACATGCAGTTTGGTTCGCATGGATTCCAGTACCGCCGCGAAGTTCGCTCCGGGCCGGTCCATCTTGTTCACAAAGGCCAATTTGGGAATCTTGTATTTGCTCGATTGGCGCCACACGGTTTCACTTTGGGGCTCGACGCCACCCACGGCGCAGAAGACCCCAACCGCGCCGTCGAGGACACGCAGGCATCTGTCCACCTCGATGGTGAAATCCACATGCCCGGGAGTATCGATGATATTGATCTCGTGATCCCCCCAACGGCACGAGGTGCAGGCCGAGGCAATGGTGATCCCGCGTTCCTGCTCTTCAGGCATGAAATCCATGGTCGCGCTGCCGTCATGTACCTCACCCATGCGATGGATTCGTCCGGTGTAGAACAAAATACGCTCGGTCAGGGTTGTCTTGCCTGCATCAATGTGAGCAATAATGCCGATATTGCGCAGTTTCTCGAGATAGGAATCAGGTGAGGCCATTGGTTTTCTCCTCATGGTCAAAGACTTCTTCATGCCACACGACCGTGGATCGGGTAAAGGACTGAGGGGTGATCCCCGGCCAGAGCCAGCCCCCTTCCTGCCCCGGTCCAAAGGTCGGGGCCGTTGGAAGTAACGAGAGCTGATCAGTGTGCGGAAGAAAGAACGTCCCGAAATCACTACCGACAAACGATTCAAGGGGCTCTTCGAGTGGTATGAACTGGTCGGAGAGATTGTCGGGGATCGAGCCGCCTACATACATTTTGGTGCCTGCCAGTGTCCAGGCGATGGTTTCGAAATCCCAGGTGACATGCTGATCGACCCAAATCCCTGCACGCGGGACAGAATCGGCCGACCAGAAATCAATCCCGGGCATCACGGTCTGCAGTCCGGATGCAGCAGCGGTCCTGCCGAGGCAGCAAACCTTTCCCAGCGGTCCAAACGTTTCCGGAAGATGTTCGAGCACCTTTGCCAGACGATTTCCCTGACCCGTCAGCACGACTTCCTGTCCGGCCAGTTCCATGACTGCAAGCAAAGGGGCCGGAAAAGGGATGGCCCCGGACATCTCACGGGCAACACAAACATGTCTGGTTCCGGAAAGCATCATGGGCATGAGCACGGACACAAGCTGGCTTGAAGAGGCAAATTCCTCGGCAAGGAGTATCAGCGACCAGTCAAGAGGTCGGGTAAACGTCGTGGTGGTAAATCCCTGGTCCCAGCGAACCCTTTCCGAATGCTCACACCCCCTTTCTCTTCCCCAGAAAAGATAGAGTTGAGCGATCCATTTCTTGAGGACGCTCCGCCTGTCCGCATCAAGAGCGGCATAGGCCTCGGCAAAGAGTTCGTCATCAACCTGCAAGGCTTCCAAGTCGTGTGATATGTCCATACATTTCCCCAGCGTCTCCATCACTTCCCATGAAACAGCATCATCTCGTGCATCAGATACGAAAATAGCGGCTTACGCCGCTATTTTGTATTGCTTGTCTGAAGACTACGTCAATGGATATCACCCTAAAAACGACATCCGCTTTGTTTATGCATTACGAGCTCTAAATGTCCGGGCTGCAAGAATCCTGCGTAGGATGCAGGCATTCACCACCTCACCCCTGCACTCGACAATCACGAAAACAGGCTGCAGCGGGTTTGGCGGGTATGTGCCCATAAATCTTTTCCAGCCCCTCTGTGTCTCTCTCAACTCGCAACATCCCGTTACAACCAGTCAAACCATTGTCTCCAGCTTCCCTGTTCCTTTTCCCGAACACGAGTGGACCGGGTCTCCTGGTATTTGACATAGGATTGCCTGGCCCTGGACCGAGCATACTCAACGATATCCGGAAGATCAGGAAAGTGCTCGACAACATACTCATATCGCATCCATGCCGATTCATAGCGTTCACTGCGCCAATAAAAATCGGCCACGAATATTTCGTGCTCGGCAATATATCGTTTGCACTTGAGAATGTAGGTATCGGCCTTGGCAGAAAACTTGGTTCCCGGATATTCCGCCTTGACCCTCCTGAAGTACTCCAGTGCCTCGGCAATATTGTCCTGGGGCAGATCGATGGATTCAAACTGATTGTAGCTCGAAATGCCGATCTGCAGCAGTACGTAGGGAATGGCCTCGTGACGTGGATGCAGAGACTCGAACTCCTTGTAGGTCTCGGAGGCGGCCCGGTACTGTTCATCCAGGAAATAGGCGTCCCCAAGACTCAATTCTCCCGCAGTAGTGAACGGGCTGAACGGATAGCGGTCCCTGAGCTTCTGGAAATACTCGATGGCCTTACCATACTCCTTTTCCTGCATGGCCTCGTTCCCGAGTTCAGCCAATTCCTGGGCGGTGTCTTCGGGAGGGGAGAGAAAAAAATAGTCGATCACCCCACAGCCGGAACAGAGCACAAGGAGCAGAAACAGACCGGACAAACAAAAACATCTTCTAATCATTGAGCTTTTCCAGATAAAGACTTACACTGTGAGCCGCAGTGGCCCCGTCACCCACAGCGGTGGCGACCTGACGACACGCCTTGGAGCAGATATCACCTGCTGCGAAAATGCCGGGAACATTGGTGGCCATACACATATCGGTGACCAGAAAGCCCCGGTCATCACGATCAAGGGTGGAGGGCAGAAATCCGGCCGCCGGCTCGAGTCCAATAAAAATAAAGGCCCCGTTGACCGGCAGGGTTTTTTCCTCGCCCGTCTTCACGTCCTCGACCAGAAGAGCGTTCAATTCGTTTTCCCCTTCAAAGGTCTTGGGCACGGCGTTCATGACCGGTTCGATCTTGGGGTTGTTGAGTACCTTGTCCTGATAGATCCGATCCCCGCGAAAACAATCCCTGCGATGGACCAGATAGAGCTTGTTGACGATCTTGGCCAGATAGAGGGACTCTTCCAAAGCGGTGTTCCCACCGCCGATGCACGCGACATCCTGACCGCGGAAAAAATTCCCATCACACAAGGCGCAGTAGGAAACCCCTTTTCCAGCCAGCCGGTTTTCCCCGTCTATCCCCAGTTTACGCCATTTGGCACCGGTACACACGATAACCGCCTTCGCGGCGATCCACGTATCACCCACCTTGATCTGATGACTCCCCGATTCAGTTTTGACCTCGAGGACTTCGTCATGCAGACGATCCATCTCATACCCTTCAAGATGGGCAGCGAACAGGTCCGCCAATTCATATCCCTTGATGCCCTGGGGAAATCCCGGATAATTGTCGATTACCTCGGTATTGAGCACCTGACCACCCGGGGCCAGTTGCTCGACCCAGGCAAGCGATACTCCTGCCCGAGCAAGATAAAGGGCGGCCGTGACTCCCGCCGGACCGCCCCCAATGACTACGGCATCATAATTTTTCATGACTAGAATGCCTTGTCGTCGATCATCTGTTTGAGACTTGTCTTGGAAACAGCACCAGTGACCTGTTCGGCCACTTCACCGCCTTTGAAGAGAATCAGGGTTGGAATGGCCCGGATGCCGTATTTGCTCGGGGTGGAGGGGTTCTCATCCACGTTCATCTTTACGATGGAAAGTTTCCCGTCATACTCCTGGGCAAGTTCTTCCACAACAGGACCGATAGCCCGGCAGGGACCGCACCAGGGGGCCCAAAAATCAACCAACACCGGCAGATCGTTCTGCAACACATCAGCTTCAAACGTACTGTCCGTTACCTGATTTGCCATATCGTTCTCCTTTGGTATATGGCCGCCCGCACGTGGCTGATGGCGGCATTACGATTTTGGTTAGTCATGAATTATTGTGAATAGTGGTCTGCTAACTTCCTGTCAACACCGTAGTCCCAGGGGATTTGTTTGCCCCGGGGGATGGCCTCCAGGTCGAGACCGTGAAACAATCCGGCTTTGGCCAGGATCTCGCCGTAAAAAGCGATCATGGCTCCATTGTCCGTGCACAGCGGCAGTGAGGGAAGCAGCAGGGTCTTGTTTCGTTTCGCCGCAACGTTCTCCATGGTCTCCCGCACCACGGCGTTGGCAGCCACCCCCCCGGCCACATACAAGCCCTTGGCCTCGGGATACCGATCCAGGGCACGCTCGGTTTTCACCCGCAGGGTCTCGGCAACGGTCCAATTAAACGAGGAACACAGTCTTGCCAGAGCCGGATCCGGCTCGTAGTCGGGCTGAAGAACCGTATCCATGGATGCCATGACAAGACCTGAATGTTTCTGGACATACTGCAAAACAGCGGTCTTCAGGCCACTAAAACTAAAATTGAGATTGTCGTTGTGCAGATACGGACGCGGAAAAAGGTTCTGGTCGGGGACTTCATCCCTGCCCAGATGATCGATATGCTTCCCGCCAGGATAGGGAAAATTGAGCAGTTTGGCCACCTTGTCAAAGGCCTCACCGGCTGCATCGTCAAGCGTTCTGCCGATC
The DNA here is from genome assembly GCF_053851535.1 of Desulfoplanes sp. PS50. NCBI lineage: Bacteria > Pseudomonadati > Thermodesulfobacteriota > Desulfovibrionia > Desulfovibrionales > Desulfoplanaceae > Desulfoplanes > Desulfoplanes sp. PS50. The sequence goes on from NZ_JBSPZA010000006.1 coordinate 74,914, forward strand.
AGTTCGAGATCCACGGGAGAACGCATGTAATAAAGATGGGTGTGGCCGCCAGACACCAGCAGTCCAATGGATGGAAAAATCAATTCCCGCTCAAGCCCTACAGCCAGAAGATGGGCCGGAAGATGATTGACCCCCACCAAAGGGACTCCCCGGCCATAGGCAAATCCCTTGGCAAACCCGAGGCCCACGAGCAGGCTGCCCAACAGCCCCGGGCCTCTGGAAACCGCGACACATTCGATGGCTGAAACAGCAAGTCCGGCTTCGCGCAAGAGATCATCCATAAGGGGACGCAACCACCGCAGATGTTCTCTGGAGGCCAGTTCCGGCACCACACCTCCGAAAACCGCGTGCATCTCCACCTGAGAGGCGATCCGTTCGCCCAGCAGGACGCCGTCCCGGACCAGGGCCATGGCGGTCTCATCACACGAACTTTCGATTCCAAGACAGAGCATGGCTATTTGGAGGCTCCAGCATGTTTGGCGTAAATCTCCTGAACCTTGAGAACCTCATTTTTCGACCCAACAATCAGGGGGACCCGATCGTGAATTTCCTCAGGTTCAATATCCAGAATGCGCCGATACCCGTCAATGGCCATACCGCCGGCCTGTTCAACGATCATGGCCATGGGCGCAGCCTCGACCAGATACCTCAATTTGCCACGAGATTTCTTGGGATCCCTGTTGTCCCGGGGATACAAAAAAATCCCTCCATACAGGAGGTTCCGATGAAAATCAGAAACCAGGGAGCCGATATAGCGCAGGGAATAAATCTTTTCGTTATGGTTTCCCGTTGTCTTGAAATACTGCACCGCCTCTTTGGTGGCATCGTCCCAGAAATCCCAATACCCCTCGTTGACTGAATAGATTTTTCCCTGTTCAGGAATCCGGATATTGGGATGGGACAATAAAAACTCCCCCACGCTCGGGTCAAGGGTGAAACCGTTGACGCCATTGCCTGCGGTATAAACCAGCATGGTCGAGGAACCATAGATAACATAACCGGCAGCGATCTGCTCGGCCCCTTTCTGCAAAACCTCGCCCAGGGTAACGTTTCGTCCGATTCCGCCTTTGCGCCTGTAGATCCCAAAAATAGTCCCAATGCTCACATTGGCATCGATGTTTGCGGACCCGTCCAGGGGATCGAAGGCCAAAAAATAGTCCCCGACAGGAAAATTATCCGGTATTTCAATAAGGTCGGCATTTTCCTCCGAGACCATGGCACAGAGTACGCCGGCCCGCTCCATCCGGTGGATGAGCACGCGATTGGCATAATCATCCATTTTGCGTACTTCTTCCCCCTGGATGTTCACTTCCCCGGTCTTGCCCTGAATGTTGAGCAGACCGGCCTTGGTCACATCCCTGGAAATGAGCTTGGCGGAAAGGATGATCTCGTTGAGCAGACGGGTGAACCTGCCCGTTGCCATATCCGATTCCCGTTGATTCACAAGAAGATGTTCCGTGACAGTTACCTGACGCATAGCCCCTCCCTGTTTTTCCATTCCAACTCCTTGTTGTTCAGTGTCCTGTTGGCTCTCTTCATGGCAAAAAAGAGGCTCACATGGGTCGGTACCCTAAACCAAGATTCTTCTCAACAAAAATACAGGAATCATTGCTCTCTTATTTCAGAGGTGTAAATCAACCACCTCCCGGCAAAAGAGCGACCCAACCAAAAAAACCGCTTTTCCTGAATCCCGAATTCACCGCTGACATGGTCTTCAAGAAGATCGTTCCAGGGACGATCGGCCACCTCTGCGATGATCCGCTCATACCCCCCTGCCCACAGAAAATCACCCCGGGCATCCACGATGATCAGATCTTCAGGTGATGGGGCAAATCCAACGACCCTTTCAAAGCGAAACATGGCTATCAGACATCCCTTCCATGCGTTGCCTTTGAAAAAAGGCATGCTCAAACAGACCGTCTTGCCGGAAGCACCATCGAGGACATGCGCCTTGGGCATTCTTTTCTCGGGATCCCCCTCACAGAGCGACACATAGTCTATCGCATTGTCATCCGGAGCGAAATCAGTATTCCGGCTGGCCAGAATTTCTCCCTGGACGTTGACAGCGACAATCCGATCGATCCAGGGATACTTGATCAGAAATGCATCAAACCACGCATCTTCGGGATAGATATCCTGGGTCGATAGTTCCCGTCCGAGCAGATTGAGCTGCGCATCCACTGGTACGAAGGAGGTAGCGAAACCCTTGGGTGCGCATTCATGTTCGGACTGAATGGCCAGATCGACCTTTGGAGTGGGATTGATATAGTCCTTGTACCACCGCTTGGTGGTCTTGAGCGTGGAACACCCCAAACAACAGGCCAGACAACAGGTAACAAGCAGAACTCTGCGCATAGGTAAAAAAACCTCCTTGCGTCGCCAAATGATTTGATTGTTTGTTAGTGGTTTTGTATGTACATGACAAAAGTGATCGCAGTGAACATCTCTGCTTCGTGGTAGTTCAGGTTGTATTTTCCAAACAGGCATCCCAGAGTTCCTCCGGGGATGTCCGGGACAATCCTGCCCATGCCTTTCATGCCTTCAAAGTCCACGGGCTGTTCCTGTCTGCACGGATCTTGGGCATCAACCTCAACCGCTCTGGGACTGATACCATGCTCATCGTTTACATCTGCCTGATCGTCCTGTCTTTTGGAATCATTGACGCGTTCATCTTCAAATCCATACGTGCCTGGGAATCGAGTCGACTCAAAAACATTCAGGAAAAGGAAGACCAGCTGACCATTACGTATAACGACATGGTCAAGGAAACCCAGAAGCTCAAGGCCGCAGCCGAGACAATGAAAATAGAAAGCTCGTCGGCTCCGGAACCTCCAAAATCTCGTGAAGAAAAAAAGGTCTCGGCACCGAGCCAGACCAATATCACTATGCAATTACTACAAAAAGCATTGATCACCCGGGATCAGCTGAAAAAAGCCAAACAATACCAGAAAAGCATGGGTACCGGTAAATCCATAGAGGAAATCCTGGTACTTCTGGGATCATTGAGCCAGGAGTCTCTCGACGAGTTCATGCAATCACAATAATGAAGCAGAGGTCGTTCCAATTTGGACAGTTCGTCTGAAACCCATCCGACCTTCACCCCTACCCACGGAAATCATCATGGACGTGATCATCATCGTGACTCTCATCGTTGCCCTTGTATCAGTCTGGGGACTTGGCTATACGTTCATCAGCGCCCGAAACAATCTGGGACGCCATGAAGCGTGGCACACCAAGAAAAAGCAGGAGATGGATGTCAAACTCCAGGCCCTGCAGGACAAGCAGGATTTTTACAAAACAGAGATCCAAAAATTAACCCCATCCTGAGCAACCAAACAAGAACCCATCCTTGGCACCTGGATCCGTATCGATGGGTACCGGGACGGGCAATCTGTATGGCGAAAGGATCGCATTGCCACAAGCTATGCTCTGGCTCGTTCCTCCAACCGATCTGCCAGGGCTGAAAGGGTCTTCACGACTTCGTCTCTCTCAGGATTTTCGTCGTGAGCCTGTTCGGTTTTTCCTTTCTCTTCTCCACGCTTCATGTCACCAGCCATTTTTTTTCTGGCTGCATTCATGAGCCTTTCCAGATCCCGGCGCTCGGGACCTGGAGGATATATTTCCCACAACCCCTCATATATCTCCAAGGCCTGCCCGTATTCCTCCTGCTCCATGAGCAGATCGGCCATGGTTCGAGTGCGCACATCGGGATCGATGGAAATGGTCTCAACCTCATCGGCATCCTGGTCACTGTCGGGTTCGTCCCCCCCTTCCGGCGCTTCAGAACCCCCATCTCCATCCCGAGTGACAGGGATTGTGGCATCCCTATCTGTTGGTAGTTGACCGGATAGCTCAGCCCCATTTGCCAGTGGCACAGTTTTGTTCAGAGACTCCGACTCGGCAACGAATTCGGTTGCAACCGGAACAGCCGGCATTTTTTGAAGAGCCCCCTCAGGATCCATGTCGGACATATCCCTTTTCGCTTCCTCTTCCGAATGATCACCAGCATGCTCTTCTTTGAATTCTGATGCATCTGCCGGGGCTGAAGCGTTCAGCACCTGGGCACATCCCTGCTCGAAGATATCCACCCAGCGCAAGGGTGTTCCCTGCATGGCTCCGCGGAAAAATCGCATGGCGATCAGCGAATCACGGTCATCCTTTGCCGCGAGGAGCTTTTCCCATAACTTCCAGAACCCCTTATATCCGCTCAACAACTGAACGATTGACGCTGTTTCTTCCAGCGCGGCATCATTCTCACCCAGATTGTCCAGGACATCCAATAAAAGCAATCGCGCCTCTATGAATTCCGGATGAACCGCAAGCCCCTGTCTGATTATCTTTTGGGCTCGATCGTATTCTCCGTGTGCCATCAACATCTTGGCCAAGGGAAAAAAGAATTTGGAACCTGGTTCCAGGGCGAGCATCTCTTCGTACAATTTGATTTTTTCCTGCATGATCATCTCTCCTGACAGAGGGGTCCTTGGTGAACATATCACCTCCTCTGCCCTGACGGTTGGTCCTTGCCTGAGGACGGCTCGAAAAGATAGAGGATCTCCCCTTCCGCAACGAAATTGAATTCCGCCCGAGCCATTTGTTCAACATAGGCCGGGCTTTTCTTGAGGAGCCGGATTTCATCACTTAGAACCATGTTCCGGGTGGCCGTTGCATCGATTTGGGTTCTCAGTTGATCCCGGGTCGTGCAAAGCTGAAGATATTCCATGATCCCCTTGTCGCCAACCACCAATTGCACAGCCAAGGCAATATCGAGCACGCACAACGAGCAGAAAAGTATACGCATCCAGATCATAGGGTCCCTTTATTGCAGTCGATCAAGAATCCCACCCTTCCTGCGCAAGGCCAGGGGAAGTTCCAGTTCCTTCAGAAAAGCGGCAGTGGCCCGTTCGATACGTTGAACATCGGTTTCTTCCAGGTCCCAGGCAGTGGTCTTGGTGACAATCTCCTTGAGCTCGTTGAATTCTTCAACCAGACCATCGCCCATGCCAGCCGTATCAAGGTCCGACTCCAGGTCCAGAATGGTCTGCAGGCAATTGAGCACACGGGCATGTAATCCCATCACGGTGTCAAACTCATATTTTCGAGGACTCCATCTCCCTGGCCTGATTCCAGGGCAACAGCGAAAGTTCATGCGCCTTGAGACACGACATGAACAGTTCTTCCAACGTTGAGTGATCGGCCAGATTGAGGCAGGCATTGACCCCCCGAACAAAGGCATCTTCCGGGGTCAGGCTCTGCACATCGTCTCCAAGACGAATCACGTTTCTTTCTCTGCGATCAAGCCCTCGCCATGAATGAATAACCTTCCAGAGAGGTGCGCAGACATCCATGTCCTGAATGACGATAACATCGTGATGCTGCAGGATCAGCTTGGCCCTGGCCATGTCGGCAGATTCGGGGAGAACGCAATAATAGTCTCTGGCCGTAAAAAAAGCCTCTGCACCACTTCGCCACGCTTCATCCGTGGCAAAAATAAATGCCACCCTGGTACCGGGTGGGATGGAATCGGGTTCGGCCGCTGGCAGACGGTCTTCTGCGGGATGCGCAGGTTGTGAAAAAGCCGGCTCTGTCTGCCGTGTATCCGGAACCTCGACCCGGACACGCTCCCGGCAATAGGGGCAGATAAATGAAAACGAGGATGCCTGAGGAACTTTTTCGTCCGGTATCTTGATCACCTTGTGACAGGAATTGCATTGTACATCCATGAAGGTCTCACTCCTCTTCCATCATCAGGTTGCAACCACGGCAATCATGGCGAAAACCCGGCTGATCCGACGTGACTCAACGCTCCTGGCCATACTCGGTATCGAGTTCCAGCCCATTGATGTCGGTAACCCTTTCTCCTTTTTCCGATTTGATTCTGTCGAGCATTTGGCCAAGACGGGATTTATCCGACCCGGAAAGCATGGCCGACTCCTCGTCGATAAGTCCTTGCGTGTAGAGTTTGACCAGATAAGAATCAAAGGTGATCATCCCGTATGTCCCACCCTGTTCCATGATGGAATAAAAGGTCTTTTCTTCGGTCTCTCCGTTGGTGATCACATCCCTGATCCGCAGATTGTTTCTCAGAATCTCAAAGGCTGCCACTCGTCCCCCTCCCACTCTGGGCAAAAGGCGCTGGGAAACCACGAACCTGAGACTCTCGCAGAGCCTGGAGCGAATCAACCGTTCTTCGGAGAGATCGAACATACCGATGATTCGGTTGATGGTCTGCCCGGCATCACTGGTATGCAGGGTCCCCAGGACCAGATGACCGGTCTCGGCCGCCTCCAGGGCGATCTGCACGGTCTCCCGGTCCCTGATCTCCCCCACCAGGATGACCTTGGGTGCCTGACGCAGGGCCGCGCGCAATCCCGATGCAAAGGTATTGAAATCCACCCCCATTTCCCGCTGATTGACCGTACCCTTTTTATGGGGATGCACATACTCGACAGGATCTTCCAGGGTGATGATGTGCTTGGAATAGGTTTCGTTGATCGTGTTGATAAGTGCCGCCAGCGAAGTGGATTTACCGGTACCCGTTCCCCCGGTGACCAGAATCATTCCATATTTTTCTTTGGACATCTGGGTAAAAATCTCAGGAAGTCCCAATTGCTCCATCGTCGGCACATTCATGGACAATTTGCGCATGACAATGGCCAGCGAGCCCCTTTGACCCAAAACGTTCACCCTGAATCTGAACCTTCCGGGCAGTTCGTAGGAGAGATCGCAGGAACCGGTTTTCACCTGATCCCGGAAAAGCCGCAGGTTCGTGCCCATCATGCACGTTGCCACGGACTCGACCTGGAAAGGGTTGAGAGGCCCCAGATCCGGACGGGTTACCGCATCGACCAATTCTCCGTGAACCTCTGTTTGAATGGGTTTGCCCACGGTAAAAATGATATCCGAGGCATCCGGGGCGTTGGTCATGATCTGACCGATCAGGTGATCGAGATGGGAGCGTTGCATGGGGGATCTCCTCTACATTTCAGTAATGTCCGAGGGAGGTTCGGCTAACAGATCCCGGAATTTGGATTTATTGACCGCCTTGTTGTAGGCCTCCAGGGGATCGATGGTCTGATCCTGGACCAGTTTCATGATTGCATCGTCCAGGGCCTGCATACCGAATTTTCTCCCGGTCTCAATGACCGAGTTGATTTGAAAGTTCTTGTTCTCGCGAATAAGATTACGAACCGCCGGCGTGGCGATCAGGATTTCCAGGGCCGCTACCCGGCCGGGGTGATCGATGCGCTTGAACAGGGTCTGGGCGACAATGGCCCGCAGGGAATCGGCCAACCCCGAACGGATCTGTCCCTGGAGATCGCCGGGAAAGACCTCGATGATGCGGTCGATGGTCTTGGAGGCGGAGATGGTATGCAGGGTTCCAAAAACGAGATGCCCTGTTTCGGCCGCCTCCAGGGCGAGCTGAATAGTTTCCAGATCGCGCATTTCACCCACAAGAATAACATCGGGATCCTCGCGCAGGGCCCCGCGCAAGGCGGCCTGAAAACTCTTGGTGTCCCGTCCCACTTCACGCTGGTTGATCAGACAATTGATGGGTTCGTGGACAAATTCAATGGGATCTTCAATGGTCAGGATATGGTCTTTGCGGACCTTGTTCACGTAATCGATGATCGCGGCCAGGGTGGTCGATTTGCCACTTCCCGTAGGTCCGGTGACCAGAACGAGCCCCTTGGGGAGCATGGCCAGATTACGCAGGATCTCAGGCAGGTTGAGATCCTCGATAGTCAAAATCTTCTGGGGAATCTCCCTGAAAACAGCACCAACGCCCCGACGCTGCATGAAAAAATTAGCCCTGTATCTGGCTGTCCCAGGGACCTCGTAGGAAAAATCGATATCCCCTGTCTCCTCGAAATGCTTGACCTTGGCCTCGGGACAGATCTCATAGAGCATGGTCTTGAGCTCTTCATGCTCCAGGGATTTGTACTTGATCCGTTGCATATCCCCGCGCAGGCGAATGATGGGCTGGGACCCGGACGAAAGATGCAGGTCCGAGGCTCCTAGTTTGTGCATCATCTCGAAAAAAGCATCTATCTGAGCCACGATGTTCTCCTTGTTTGGGAAGAATCAGCATTGCAACAAACGCAGTTATTCCATCCAGATCTTGTAAAAATTGCGCAGATAGTTCGCCCCCGAAAGGATGGTCAGAACCAGGGCGACATACAAGACTATCGTCCCCAGAGGAACGGGATCAAAACCAAACCAGGGGTAATGGAGGATGAGCGGTCCCAGGGCGAACATCTGGGTCAGGGTCTTGGATTTGCCGAGCATGTCCGCAGCGATAACCTTGCCCTGATCTGCGGCAATGGCCCGAAGCCCGGTGACAATGATCTCCCGACTGATGATCACAATAGCGATCCAGGCCGGAAGCCAGTTCAGATCGGTGAGCATGATCAGCACCGCGGCAATGAGAATCTTGTCGGCAATGGGGTCCATAAACTTGCCCACATTGGTCACCAGATTGTACTTCCGAGCCACCACTCCGTCCACGTAGTCGGTCAGACAGGCGATGACGAAAAGCAAGAGGGCGGCCAGGCACATGAGCTTGCTGGGGAAATAAAGCATGAGAACGATGAGGGGTACCGCACCGATTCTCGCGAGGGTCAGGATGTTGGCAGCGTTGAGCATGGTATATTTCCTGGGGCAATCCTGGGTTTATGTGTCGTGAGGGGAATGCGCAAAACCAATCAGGCCTGCAAGAAATTGTGCAACCCTGGCGTTACGGGTATTCAGGCATTTTGCTCACAACGGGATGTTTTTCCATGAACGGAACTTTGCCGAGCGACGGACACTTCGTCCTCACTTGGCCCTGGGTTTGAGTTTGGCATACATATTCAGGACATCCTGAATGTATTTTTCGGTCTCGGGAAAAGGGGGCACCCCCTTGTACTTGTCCACCTGGCCGGGTCCGGCGTTGTAGGCTGCCAGGGCGAGACGGGTATCCTTGAAACGGTCCAGCATGCGCTTGAAATAGCGGACGCCCGCCTCCACGTTGGCAGCCGGGTCAAAGGGGGTCGTGAGTCCCAGATCCTTTTGGGTCTCGGGCATGATCTGCATGACCCCCTGGGCACCGGCCCTGGATACGGCCTTGCAATCGTACCTCGATTCCACATGGGCCAGTGCCTGCACCAGATCCTCGTCCACCCCGTACTGGGAGGCGTATTTTGTGATCAGCTTCTGGATCCTTTCCTTGGTCTCCCCCGTGGCATCCCCCCAAAAGACAAAGGGGCTGTAGTGCGGCGTCAGGGGGAGATCTGTAAAATGAAGAACCCCGTCAGGTCCCTCATAATAATAGATGGTTCCGGCCCTTCCCGTAGCTCCGGGCAGAGAAATCGCCAAAACGACCAGGATGGCGAGAATCGTTTGCATGGCTCCCCATTGATCTTTCAGACCACGCTCAGATCATTTATGGATGGAAGAAACCGATTCGAAACACTCGGCAGCACGATCACTGATGGTATCTGCCAGGGCAAGAAAGGCCTTTTTGGCCGGCACATCCTCATCCAGAAAAACCACAGGCCGACCCAGATCCCCGGCAACAACGGTCGCCGGGTCCAGGGGGATGGCCCCCAGAAAATCCAGCCCATACCTTTCCGCCAGGTCCTTGCCCCCCCCCTTCTTGAACAGATCGATCTCCTTGTGACAATAGGGGCAGATAAGTCCGCTCATGTTCTCGACCACACCGAGGATATTTGCCTGGGCGTATTGCAGAAAATTGATCGCCTTGCGGACATCGGCCAGGGATATCTCCTGGGGAGTGGTCACGACAATGCTCAGGGCCTCGGGCACGGTCTTCAACACAGTCATGGGTTCATCGCCGGTCCCTGGAGGGGAATCGATGACCAAAAAGTCGAGCTCGCCCCACTCCACGTCAGCAATGAACTGCCGGATGGCGTTGGTTTTCATGGGGCCCCTCCAGAGTACGGCCTGGTCCGGGTCCTTGAGCAGGGATTCCATGGAAATGACCGAAAGGTTCTCATTATACTGCTTGGGTTGCAGAATGCTGCCCCGATCGATGTCCAAAAGCCCCTTGATCCCCAAAAGATGGGGTACGCTCGGCCCATGGATATCCACGTCCAGGAGGCCGACGCGAAATCCCCGGGCGGACAGGGCCGCAGCAAGGTTGGTGGCCAGGGAGCTCTTGCCCACCCCCCCCTTGCCGCTCATGACAAAAAGCTTGTGACGAATTTTTGAAAGGGTCGAGGAGATCATCTGATCCTGAATCATTTTGGAAGCGCTGGAGCCTCCCCCGCTCTTGCCCGCGCTTGGGCATGTGTTCTGGTCTGACATTATATGGTTCTCCTGCTGAGAATTTTAGAGAGTTTAACAGGTCAAGAGATCTAAGAAATGTTAGGGAATCAAGAGAGTTTTGAAAAGGGTCTCCAAGTTCATAACACGCCTACATTCCTGCAATCCCCATACGTTCAAACGTACTTCAAAATGACGAAGCCCAGGATAACGAGGATCAAACTGCCTGTCACCACCAGGTTGAACCGCTTTTCCAAAAACGTCCGGGCGGTTTCCCCGAAGTAATAGATCAACGTGGCGATGACAAAAAAACGGATCCCCCGGCTGATGGCCGAGGCAATGATAAAAACAAGCCAGTTGACCTTGAAGGCTCCGGCCGTGAGTGTGCAGAGTTTATAAGGGATGGGAGTGAGCCCGGCGATACTCACGGCCCAGGCACTGTATGTATCATACCAGACCTGAATCTTGGTATATTGTTCTTCAAGACCGTAAAACCGGATAATGGAACTGCCGATGGTTTCCATGAAATAGTAGCCGATACCGTATCCGATCACCCCCCCGACCAGCGAGAACACAAGGCAAATACCGGCCAAACGAAAGACCCGTTTTCTGGAGGCCATACCCATGGGCAACAGAAGCAGATCAGGAGGGATCGGAAAAAAAATGGCCTCGGTAAAGGACACAATCATGAGTACACGCTCGGCCCCTTTTCTGGCTGCAATATCCCAGAGTCTGTCGAGCATCTTCTGCATCATGTTCATATATGTCCTGTTTCACCAGCCATGGGTGCCCACCAGATCGACGAAGGCGGCTGATCCGCAATCCTTGCTGATCACCCGACCATCTGTCTTGCAGACCCTGACCATGCGTTGTTTTCGTTTTTCCCCGCCAACAGGAAGGACCATACACCCGGGATCGGCCAATTGGCCCAGCAGGGGCAGAGGAATCTCAGGACCGCCTGCCGTGACAATGATCCTGTCAAAAGGAGCATTTTCCGGCCATCCCGTTGTCCCGTCATCCAGTTTGCAATGGATGTTGTAGCAACGCATGAACAAGAGTCGCTTGCGCACGGCGACAAACAGCGGTTTGATCCTCTCCACCGTGTAAACGACAGCCCCCAATCGTTCGAGGACAGCTGCCTGGTAGCCGGAACCGGTTCCGATCTCCAGGATCTTCATGCCCGGCTCCACCTCGAGCAGGCTGGTCATGTGGGCCACTGTAAACGGATGGGATATGGTCTGCCCGTGGCCTATGGGCACGGCATGGTCTTCATACGACTGTGCCTGCAGGGCCTCCTCCACAAACAGATGCCGGGGGACCTCCCACATGGCTCGCAATACCCTGGTATCGGAGATCCCTCGGGACATGAGCTGCTCCCTGATCATCCGTTCCCGGTTTCTTTTGTAATCGACCCGAAGGGCCGCCTTGCGCAGGGCGTGAGTTCTCACCGTGATGAATATTCCTCTTCAAGAGCAGTCCGTGTCGTCGACATGACACGAAAATTTTGACAATTTTATGACAACGTACTGCAAACCAGATTTCACCCCGCAAGTCAATGAGAGAGAGGCCCACACGGTTTTCAACGGAGCTTGCCCGAGCAGAGATTTTAGGCCATAGTCAGAACTGTCGAATCCCTTTTTACAACCCTCGGCTGACAGGAGGAACCATGCTCAAGGTCAAGGACATCATGTCCACAAAAATCATCACCCTCAAACCGGAAGACACCCTCAGTGCGGCCCGCGGGGTCATGCATCTGGCGCAGATCCGTCACGTGCCTGTCGTGGATCAGTGCAACCGGTTCTGCGGATTGATCTCGCACAGGGACATCCTCTCGGCAACCGTTTCCCAACTGGCAGGAATCGACAAGGAGACCCAGCAGGAAATCGATGCAGGCATCCCGATCAGCGAGGTCATGCGCAAGGATGCTCAGGTCATCGCGGGTGACGAAAAGCTCTCACAGGCTGCCGAGGTCCTGCTCACAAACAAGTACGGATGCCTGCCGGTTGTCGAAGGTGACAAACTTGTGGGTATCATCACCGAGGCCGACTTCATTACACTTTCCATCCAGCTTCTGGCTGGCAAAACCCAGGCCGACATTGCAAAAGAGAAAAACGGCTAGATGCTTAGCGTCGCCACATTGAGTACCTCAAGCCGCCATCATCCATTTGGTTCGGACGTGGACTAGAGTAAAAACAGACCAGCCATGCCCAGAAAGAGGAAAAAGCCCATGCTGTCGGTAAGCGTGGTCAGGAAGATACTCGACGCCTGGGCCGGATCACGGCCCAGCTCCTTGAGAATAAGGGGGATGGATGCCCCGGCAACGGCACCCAAGAGCATGTCGAAAAGCAATGCCAGGGCCATGACAGCGGCAAGGCCGGGGCGCTGAAAAACCAGGATGATCCCCAGAAAAGTGGCCACCCCGATGATCAGTCCGTTGATCAGACCGATCTTGGCCTCCCTGGCCACGGCGATCCACACCTTTCTCCGGTCGAAACGCTCCATGGCCAGCTGGCGGATCATGACCGCCAGGGATTGCTGCCCGGTGTTTCCGGCCTGATTGGCCACAATGGGCATGAGGACGGCCAGGATGGCCATCTGCTCGATGGATCCTTCAAAAAGGTGGACCACCCAGGCGGACACCGCCGAATTGAGCAGATTGACGAACAGCCAGGGCATACGCATTTTCAGGGAATATCCCCAGGGCGAGTCAATGGTTTCGTCACCACCTGCACCAACCATCTGCTGCATGTCCTCGCTGGCCTCCTCCTGGATGATGTCAATGACATCGTCTACAGTGACCGTTCCCAGAATGCGCTGGCCATGATCCACAACGGGAAGGGCCAGAAAGTTGTATCTGTCGATGAGCTTGGCGACCTCCTCCTTGTCCGTATCAAACGGCACGGCAATGAGATTCTGCTCCACCAGCAATTCCTTGAGCTTCCTTCCCCCCGGGCTGACCATGATGTCGCGCAGCGAAAGAACCCCCTTGAGATGCCGATACTGATCGACCATATAGGCGTAATAGGGAATTTCCGATTCCTCCACCTGACTTCTGATCACGGTGATAGCCTGATCCGCCGTCAGGTTCTCGTCCAGAACCAGAATCTCCGTGTTCATGACCCCGCCGGCTGAATCGGGGTCATACATAAGCAAGGCCTTGATCTCTGCGGCGTCTTCCTGCTCGATCTTCCTGAAGATGGCCTTGCGGATGTCCGGCTCGAGTTCGGCCACGGTATCTGCGGCATCGTCCGGAGACATGAGGGTCAGGATATCCGCAGCCAGCTTGGGTGGAAGCTGGGTCATCAGGGGAATCCGGTCATAGGAATCCATTTCCGCGATGGATTCGGACGCATCCTCCAGGGAAAGTCCCTGAACCATGGCCACCTGTTCCTCAAGGGGCAGGTTTTCCAGATGATCGGCGGCATCTGCCGGGTGCAGCTGATCGAAATAATCGTCCTGCGTGCTTTCCAGATCGTTCTTCGGATGATAGTCGGTCATATCATTCGACTCCTTGCATAGGGCAGGTTACCTGGCCGTCATTCACGGCATGCCACGACTTGATGGACCTATCGGGATGCCATGTACGCATGACGTTCGCGTGACAGCAGAAGAAAGCAGAAAAAGACTGCTTCCCGCTTTGAATCAGAGTACTTCGAACACCTCCACCAGTCCGGCCTTTTCCCGGGCCTCTTCGATATCTTCGGCCGATCCGAGCACGGAGACAAATCCTCGCTGGGCACATTTCGCAAGCACCTCGCCAAAGGCCCGGAAATGTTCCTTGTCTGTGGCCAAAATCTGGTCCCTGATGGTTTGACGTTCTTCATCCGTCACACCGGTCAGAAAACGGATCATGGACGAAAACCCTTTGGCATCCGGGAGCTGGTACTGATCCATGCCGCCGATGGCCCCGATGACCCCCTTGTCGATCTCGGTCTGGTCAAGAGAGGCCGAGGCCAGAAAATCCGCACACTTGTCAAAGGCCTCCAGGGTGGAAAGGATGTTTGGATCCCTGTAGGACCCAAAGGTCATGAGTCCGGACTGACGATCGAATCCGCAGAATCCCCCATAGGCTCCGCCAAGTACCCGGACCTGCTCCCACAGCCATGAGGTTCGCAGATACTTGGTGATCACATTGACCGATCCATGATAGGTATACCCACCGGCATACAGATCCGTACCCTTGGCCACGTAATTGACCATGGCCGGGATGGTCAGTCCTTCATTGTCCTGGGAGCAGACCGGAAGCCAGGTATTTTTGCTCAGTCCCCGCTCAGGCATCTCCTGGAGAAATGTTTCCACCTGTCCCCGAACCTCACCCCAGACAGGGGCCGACGTGGTCACGTTCAGGACCATGGAGGCCGCATCCACCAGGGCGTACTGCACCTCCCGCAGGCTTCCTTCCACCGTCTCCCAGTCAGTATCGATCTTGTCCAGCAGGAACCGGAGAAAGAACAGATAGCTGACCCCTCCCATCTGTTCCTGGGCCCAATCGGCCTCGTTGAACCGGGAACGAACCCGAAGCGTTGCCAGCCCATGTCCCGAAGGAATCAGGGCCTGTTCAAGCCCGGCCTTTTCCTCGACCACGATCTGACGGAATCGCTCCTTGTTGCCCAGATTGACCCGCAACAAGGCGTCTTTGACAATGTCCAAAAGCTCCCCGACATGGTCGGCAATGGCCTTGCCGCGCAGAATCAGCTTGCAGAACCCGTCACGCTCTCCCAGCACGGAAGCGGCAAAGGGAGAGGCCCCTATTCCGCCGGTCTTCCGCCTGATCCGCTTGCCAAATTCCACATAGTCCTCGGTGTCCGTGCCCATTTCAAGCAGGGCCCGCCCAAACAGGGGCACGTAGGGGAGGTATTTCTGGACCATGTGATGGAGATCCAGAACCAGATCGGTATACACGATTCCGCTCGTTTCCAGATCATGGAACAGAACCCGGGTAGCGTGGATGGTCTCCTCTTCCAGGGGCACGGTCTTGATCTCGGGATCGAGTTCATCCCGGGTAAGATAAGGGATAGTCGCCAGGGCCTCGGGGGTATCGGGTTGGGCCTGAAGTTCCTTGAGACGGTCCGTTCGGGCGATGACCTCCTGAATCTCTTCGGGCGTCATGGACTTTTTCACCGCAGCCAGTTTTTCAGCCTCCCTGGCCTCGAGGACCGCGCCGAGTTTTTTGTCCGACTCGAGAACCACCTGCATCTGATGGGGGTTCTCCAACAGATAGCTGGTGATCAGCCTTTCGAAAATGTCGTCTCCCTCGGCCAGTGATTCCTTGATGGAAGCAAGGGGGGATTCAAAGGAGACCACCTCAAAGGGATCGCCGTCATAAAGCCAGGTGGAAAGGCTGCGGAGCATGACCAGAAGCCCCCTGGGATAGGATCCGGTATTGTTTTCCCGCAAGGCAAATTCGATGGTATTGACGCCCGCCTCGATGAGATCCTCCCCGATTCCCTGATCACGGATATCCGTGAGCGTGGCCAGGATCAGGTCCCTGACCTTGGCATCGTCTCCGGGATTGATCCCCTTGAGACCGATGGAAAAGACCATCTGCCGGAGGTCGTCTTCCAGACCGAACCCGGCCAGATCCTCGCCCAATCCCGAATCGATGAGTGCCTTGCGCAGGGGGGAACCGGGCATGCCCACCAGAATATGCTCCAGAATACGCAAGGCCAGGTTCTCCCTGGCATCGGTGGTCTCGCACAAAAGCCAGTTCAGGGTGGTCATCGCCTTGTCCTGACCTTCCCCGGCGGCGTAGAAGTGACGATGAAGCTCGCCCCCCTGCCGTACCGGCTGCAGGGGAATGGTGGAGGCGACGTCCTTGGCGGAAAATTCGTCCAAATACGTGCCAAGGATTTCCAGCCGCTTTTCTGGATCGTCATCCCCATAGAAATAGATCCATGCGTTGGAGGGATGATAATAGGTCGCATGGAATGCCTTGAAGGCTTCGTACGCCAACTCGGGGATATGCTCGGGATGGCCTCCGGATTCCAAGGCATAGAGTGTATCCGGGAAAACAGCGTGCTGCGAATATTCGCCGAGCAGGCTGTCAGGGGAGGAATAGACCCCCTTCATCTCGTTGAAGACCACTCCCTTGTAGACCAGGGGATCATCGGGATGTTCGAGTTCGTAATGCCACCCCTCCTGCGCAAAAATTTCCGGGGTGATCCGGGGATAAAAGACCGCATCCAGGTACACATCCACAAGATTATAGAAATCCTGGACGTTCTGACTGGCCACGGGATAACAGGTCTTGTCCGGAAAGGTCATGGCGTTCAAAAAAGTCTGCAGCGATCCCTTGAGCAGTTCCACAAAGGGTTCCTTAAGGGGATACTTGCGCGATCCGCACAGAACCGAATGTTCCAGGATATGGGCGACCCCGGTGGAATCCTTGGGAGGGGTTCTGAAGCTTATCCCGAAAACCTTGTTTTCATCGTCATTGACCACGGAAAGCACCCGGGCCCCGGTTTTTTCATGCTCGTATATATATGCGACAGCGGCAATTTCCTCGATCGTCCGTTCTTCCTTGAGAACAAATCCATGGGCCACGACTGTATCCTCCTTATGGTCGAAACAATCCCATTGGGAGCTGAAAACGATTCTCAGTCTCGTGATCCCTGCGGCCGAAAGGTGCAGGAAAAAGGGGTATGTTCGTCATTGTATGTATGGGCTCGCAAACCGCTTCTACCTTTCAAAATTCCTGGTAAATGGCAAGACCGAAGAGAGTTTGGGCCCTCTTCTTGCTTGGCAGAATCCCAGGAAAAGGATACCGGACAGATCGTTGTCCACGCTCACCTTACCCATGATCACCAGGAGTCCTTCATGCCCAAGATCCTCGTTACCGGCGGTGCCGGCTATATCGGTTCCCACACCACCCTGGCCCTGTGTTCCCAGGGCTATGAGGTCGTAGTCTACGACAATCTTTCCACAGGACATGCCGAGGCGGTTCTTCCGCCCGCGCGACTGGAAGTGGGCGATCTGGCCGAAACCGACAAATTGTCCGCACTCATGGCACGAGAAAACTTTGACGGCATCCTCCATTTCGCAGGCTCCATCGTGGTGCCGGAATCCGTGACCAATCCCATCAAATACTACATCAACAACACCAATAACACTACCGAGCTCATCGGTCTGGCCGTCAAGCACAAGATCCCCAGGTTCATCTTTTCCTCCACGGCCGCGGTCTACGGCATGCCTGAGATCGTTCCGGTGACCGAAGAATCCCCCCTGGATCCCATCAATCCCTACGGGAGAAGCAAACTGATGAGCGAATGGGTCATCCGGGATACCCACGCGGCCCATCCCGGTTTTTCCTTCGTCATTCTGCGCTATTTCAATGTGGCCGGTGCCGACCCCAAGGGACGCATCGGCCAGAGCACCCCCAAGGCGACCCATCTGATCAAGGTGGCCTCGCAAACCGCCCTGGGACGCCGTGACCACCTGAAGATCTTTGGCACGGACTATCCCACCAAGGACGGCACCTGCATCCGGGACTACATCCACGTGACCGACCTGGCAGAGGCCCACGTCCTGGCCATGAAGCATCTGGAAGCGGGTAACCCTTCAGGAATCTTCAATTGCGGCTACGGCAAAGGGTATACGGTCAAGGAAATCGTCACTGCGGTGAAAAAGGTCAGCAAGGTAGATTTTACGACCAAAGAAGTGGACCGAAGACCCGGCGATCCGGCCACCCTCATCTCCGATCCGACCAGACTCATGCAGACCATGAACTGGCAGCCTGCACACGACGATATCGAGGAGATCGCGTTGTCTGCGTATCTCTGGGAAAGCAAGCTGTAAAAAAAAGGAGACGGGAGGCTGGAGGCGGGAGAAAGCGTCCAGTCCTCATAACGATTGATCACTTTTTCGTTTTTCCCTGTGCCCTGCACCCTACGCCCTGCGCCCTGCGTACTGCGCCCTGCGTACTGCGCACTTGTCCCGCCTCCCTGCCTCCTGCCTCCCTGCCTCCCTCCGCGCTCCTTTTCTTGACTTCACCAGCCCCTTGATTCAAAGTCTTTGTTTATTTTCACCCTGGAGATGCACTATCCATCACCGGGCCATGCCGGGTCCGGCAACCCATATTCCACGCACTATCCGGAGGACGAGTTATCCATGAGCGAGTACAAGGCAACCCTCAATCTTCCCAAGACATCCTTTCCCATGCGGGCGAACCTGAACAAGAACGAGCCGAAAATGCTCGCCTATTGGGAAGAGATCAACGCCTATGAGCAGATGATCAAGGCGGGCAAGGACAAAGAACGTTATGTCCTGCACGATGGTCCCCCCTATGCCAACGGACACCTGCACATGGGGCATGCCCTGAACAAGATCCTCAAGGACATCATCGTCAAGAACAGGAACATGGCCGGGTTCAAGGCAGAATATGTCCCGGGCTGGGATTGTCATGGCCTGCCCATCGAACATAAGGTGGAACAGGAACTGGGCGCGGCCAAAAAGGACAAGTCAATCCTTGAAGTTCGCACCCTCTGCCGGGAATACGCCCTCAAATGGCTGGACATCCAGCGCAGCGAATTCAAACGGTTCGGCGGTCTCGGGTTGTGGGAAAAACCCTATATGACCATGACCCCGGACTATGAGACCGCCACGGCCCGTGAACTGGCCAGGTTCATGGACAAGGGATCCGTGGTGCGTAACAAGAAGCCCATCTATTGGTGCTCCTCCTGTCAGACAGCTCTGGCAGAGGCCGAGGTGGAGTACGACGATCACACCTCCCCGTCCATCTTTGTCCGCTTTCCCATCACTGATCAGGCCATTACCACTGTTTTTCCCCAATGCGCGGGGGGGGCAACCTTCATAGACATCTGGACCACCACCCCCTGGACCATCCCTGACAATATGGCCGTGGCCGTACATCCGGATTTTATCTACGTGCTGGTCAGGGCCGGTGACAGCCTCCACATACTGGCCAAGGACCTGGTCGAGGAGAACGCCAAACGGTTTGGCTGGGAGCACCCCGAGATCCTTGCGGAAACCGAAGGGAAAAACCTGGAAAACATCACTGCAACCCATCCCTTTCTCGACCGGAAATCCCCCATTGTCATGGCCGATTACGTGACCCTGGAAACAGGTACCGGATGCGTGCACACGGCACCGGGTCATGGCCGGGAAGACTATGAAACCGGCCTGCGCTATGGCCTGGAAGTCCTTTCGCCCCTGGACGACCAAGGGCGCTTCCTTGCATCAGTCAAATATTTCGCCGGCAAGACCGTGTTCGAGGCCAATCCCCTGGTCATTGAAAAACTTCAAGAAACGGGCAATCTCCTGGCCACGGAAAAAATCACCCACTCCTATCCCCATTGCTGGCGGTGTAAAAAACCGGTCATCTTCAGGGCCACCACCCAGTGGTTCATTTCCATGGAGGCCAATGACCTGAGGGACAAGGCCCTTGCGGCCATTGACAAGGAGGTCAATTGGGTGCCGGCCTGGGGCAAGGAACGCATCTACAATATGATCAAAAACCGCCCGGACTGGTGCATCTCCAGACAGCGCATGTGGGGGGTCCCGATCATCGCCCTGCTCTGCCGCGACTGCGGTCAGGCATGGTTCGACAGTCAGTGGGTCCATGGGATCGTGGACAGATTCGCCACCCATCCCTGTGGTGCTGATTACTGGTTCGAGGCCTCTTTGGACGAGGTCGTGCCCGAGGATCTGGTCTGCCCCCATTGCGGGAGCAAACACTGGGAAAAGGAAGACGACATTCTGGACGTCTGGTTTGATTCAGGCACCAGTTTTGCCGCTGTTGTGGAAGGACGCGAGGAATGCAGATTCCCGGCCGACCTGTATCTCGAAGGAACCGACCAGCATCGGGGATGGTTTCACAGCTCCCTGCTCGCCTCGGTGGGCAATCGCGGACAGGCCCCCTATACATCCGTACTCACCCACGGATTCGTGGTCGACGGCAAGGGCCGCAAGATGTCCAAATCCGTGGGCAATGTCATCGCGCCTGAAGAGATTATTGAAAAGTATGGGGCTGAAATCCTGCGCTTGTGGGTGGCCGCATCCAATTATCAGGAAGATCTGCGCATCTCCGACGAAATCCTGCGCCGGCTGGTCGATGCCTATCGACGGATCAGAAATACCTGCAGGTACATCCTCGGTAATCTCAGGGATTTCGATCCCGCTGCGGACATGGTCGATCCCAAAGATATGCTCCCTCTGGACCGCTATGCCCTGGACCGTCTTGCCGAGGCCCATCAGACCATGCAGAAGGCGTACGAGGAGTTCGAATTCCACAAGGTCTACCACACCCTGCACAACCTGTGCGCCACGGACTTGAGCGCGTTTTATCTCGATATTCTCAAGGACCGGCTCTATGTTTCGCCAACCAAGGGGATTGAGCGACGCTCCGGCCAGACCGCCATGTATCATATTCTCCTCGTCCTTTTGGAGAACATGGCTCCGATCCTCAGTTTCACGGCCGAGGAAGTCTTCAGCAACATGCCCGAAACCATACGTCCCGACATCACCACCGTATTCGGATTCTCCTTCCCCGAATTTGAAAAAGGCTTCATGGACGAAGAAGAAACCCAACTCTGGGACATGCTCGTGGACGTACGCACCGAGGTGACCAAGGCCATCGAGCCTATGCGGCAATCCAAGGAGCTCGGCCACTCCCTTGACAGCCATGTCACCCTGTATGTGAAGGAGGACATGCGGGAGGATCTTGAAAAGGTCTCCGACTATCTGCGCCCCTTTTTCATCGTTTCCAAGGTGACCCTGGCCGGCATCGAGGACGCCCCGGAAAACATCTTTGCCAGCCAGGAGATCCCGGACCTCAAGGTTGCCGTGACCCGTGCCCCGGGCACCAAATGCGCCCGCTGCTGGGTGTACGACGAAAACCTGGGCACCAACCCGGATCATCCCGAGGCCTGCCCGAGATGTACGAAGGTTCTGGAAGAACTACCTAACAATGAATAACCCGGCGATTCACGAATCGCCCTTGTAACGATTGGGGCAACAGGGAACGGATTGAAGATACCATACCGTTCAGATCCCCGATGTCATTGCAAACAGTGTTCGCGGGTACCATTCATTCTGTTTTTCCTCGCCTCCGGGGGCTCGATCAAAACGGGCGATTCGTGAATCGCCCCTACGGCTGCACCGCAACCGTGACGATTCGCCCTGCGATCAAGGCGGACGATTCGTGGATCGCGCCTACGGGGGTGCGGGGATATGACCAAATATGAATAGAACAATTTTGTCGGCAAACATTTTTTCCATACATTGCATCAACAAATCATCCCATGAATAATAAATACAAAATCGTCTCCATTCTGTCCGGTGTGATTATCATCCTGGACCAGATCACCAAGATCTGGGTTCAGGGATCCATCTCCATGTACGAATCCATTCCCGTCATCCCGGGGTTTTTCGACCTGGTCCATGTCCTGAACAAGGGCGCGGCCTTTGGATTCCTGAACCGAGCGGACATCCACTGGCAGACCTATTTCTTCATCGGGGTTTCCGCCCTGGCCGTGGTGCTCATCTTTCACCTGGTCAGAACCGTGGACCGCAGAGATCCCTTCATGTTCACCGGGCTCGGGTGCATCCTTGGCGGAGCCCTGGGGAACATGATCGACCGGATACGCATCGGCCAGGTCATCGATTTCCTGGATTTTCATGTGGCAGGTCACCACTGGCCGGCCTTCAACGTTGCGGACATGGCCATCAGCGTGGGGGCCCTTTTGCTCCTCATCTCCTTTTATCAGCGGAAGAAGAATGCATCCCGTTTTAATTGAAATCGGCCCCCTGACTATTCACAGCTACGGGTTTTTCGTGGCCGCCGCCTTCCTGGCCGGCATGGCCTGGACCTGCAGGGAAGCCAAGCAAAAGGGGCTCGATCATACCCTGGTCTCCGACCTCGGTTTCTATGTGGTCCTCGGGGCCATTCTCGGGGCACGGATTCTGTATATCCTGATCAATCCGGTCTATTTTTTCCATCACCCTCTGGAAATGATCATGTTCTGGAAAGGAGGACTGGTCTTTCTGGGTGGAGCGATCCTGGCCGCGATGACCGGATACTGGTTTCTTTCCAAAAAAAATCAGCCCGTCTGGACCTGGATGGACGCCATCGCGATCAGCGTTCCCCTGGGCCAGGCCATCGGCCGTATCGGCTGCGTCATGGCCGGGTGCTGTTACGGCAGCCCCTGTGAACTCCCCTGGGCGATCACCTTCACCGACCCGAACAGCCTTGCACCGGTGAATATTCCCCTGCACCCGACCCAACTCTACCACTGTCTGGCAGGACTGACCACATTCGGAATCCTTCTCGGGGCCAAACGATTTGTGAAAACCGATGGCATGCTCAGCGGGCTGATGCTCATGCTCTATGCCATCTTCCGATTCAGTATCGAATTCTTCCGGGGAGATTACCGGGGAGATTTCGGAATCATCTCCGTCACCCAGATGATCACCCTCGGCGTCTTCCTGCTGGGACTCGGAATAATGGTCTACAGAAAAAAAAGAATGTAAGCGTATCGTTTTTAAATGAAGTAGACAGTACGCAGTGCACAGGGCGCAGGAAAAACGGAAACAGTTTTGCAGAGATACAGGATGCATGAATACCTGGATGGGATGTCTTTAATCTGCGCACTGTGTATTGCGTACTGCGCACTTATGTCCCCTTATTTTTTCAATCCATCCCGCAAACAACTAACCACAACCTAACACTATGTCATCTCTCACCCCTCTCCAGCTCGTCCTGGTCATTGCCATCCTGGCCCTGCCGATCATTCCCAACCTCTGGGCCATCTGGCACATCTTTCGTCATGATTTCGCCACGCCGGCCGAAAAAAAAGGCTGGATCTTTTTGAATGTATTCCTGCCTGTCTTCGGAGGGATCATCTACTTGTTCATTGGTCGACGCCGGACACTAGACCCATTCATGTTACCCGGCGAAGACGACACCAGTCAGAGATCATGAATCTCCAGACAGAACAGGGTTTGCACCAGGCCGCGATACGCACTATGGTCGATTTTTCCCCAAACCCCTTCCAAGCGAGGTAACCATCTGTGATGAGCATTTCACGATCCACCGGCTTCTTGCTTTCGTGTCTCGCCCTGGCCGCCGTGCTGTTTGCCTCCGCGTGTGCCTCTAAACAGGATGTCTCTTCCCTTCAGGGGCAGGTCTCCTACCAGAAACAGCAGCAGGCCCGGGAAAACCAGGAACTCAAACAACACATCGTCAGCCTGGAGTCCGAGCTGACCAAGGCCCGTGAAGACCTCCAAAAAGAAATCACCCAGACCAGCCAGCCGGTGCGCACCAAACAGGCCGATCTCTGGGTGGAAATCGAAAACCTGCGGGTTCAGGTGGCAACGGCCCGGGGAGAAATCGACGGATTGACCCGTAAGGTCGAGATTCTGGAAAAGAACCAGGCCAACGCAACCTCCGATCTTACAGAAATGACCGCCACAACGACCAGGATGGACAAGGCCCTGACTGCCATTGCCGGACAATTGGGCATTGATCTCGCCGAATTCGAACCAAAAAAAGGCCAAGATGCATCAGCATCTTCGCCCGCAACGACCGCCGAATCGGACAAACAGGTCAGCCGGCCCGCAATCGCGCCCAAGCAGGATTCAGCCGAGGCCCTGTACAAAAAGGCCCTGAACTCCTTTTATGCCAAGGAATACGGCCAGGCCCTTTCCCTGTGGGAAGAATTCGTGACCACCTTCAAGAAGGACACGCTCGTGCCCAACGCCCTTTTCTGGCAGGGAGAATGTCATTACCAGATGCGCGATTATGCCCGGGCCATCCTCGCCTACCAGAAGGTTATTGAAAATTACAAAAAAAGTAACAAATACCGTCCCGCGATGCTCAAACAAGGCATTTCATTTTTCAAGATGGACAAGAAAAAACCCGGCAGACTGGTCCTGCAGGATCTCATAGACAAACATCCCCAGTCGGCAGAAGCGCGAAGGGCCAAAACATTCCTGCAGACCAGCGACTGATCGTCTTTCTGAAAAAGTTTTTTAAACAAGAACAGTGAACACGTCATTGCGGCCTGCCGGGATGACGTGTTCACGTTGCAACTATCATACACCATTGCAGCCTGTTGGCCTTAAGCCTGCCCATCTTTGTTCGGCATCTCATGAATATATTGAATACCGCCGTTATCCTGGTCCGACCCAAATATCCCGAAAACGTGGGCTCTGTTGCCAGAGCCTGCATGAACATGGGCTGCCAGAGAATCATCCTGGTCAGTCCCCGCAATTGGGACGTTACCAAGGCCAAACGATTGGCCACCCCGCACAGCGAAAAGCTTCTTGACGAGATTACCATTGTCGACGACCTGACCGATGCACTGGCCCCTTTCTCCGTGGTCTACGGGACAACCGCCCGAACCGGGGGATGGCGCAAGTCCATCATTCTCCCGGAAAAGGCGGGGGGAACCATTGCCGAACAACTGTCCAAGGGCGAGCAGGTGGCCCTTGTCTTCGGCCCTGAAGACACCGGGCTGGACAATCGGGAAGTCGAAATCTGCGGCCAACTCATCTGCATTCCGACCCACAGGGACATGACCTCCCTGAATCTGGCCCAGGCCGCCCTGATCATCCTCTACGAAATCTTCAAACAATCCTCCTGCCAGACCCCCGCCCACACGGACCTGCCAAGCCGGTCCATCACCCACAAAGAACAAGAGGTCCTGATCGAACGGATCAAGACCTCGCTATTGGCCATCGATTTCCTGCACAACGACAACCCGGATTATTTCATGCTCCCCATGCGCCGATTCCTGCAGCGTTTTGAAATGAAACGCCACGAGTTCAATTTGCTCATGGGGATCTGCCGCCAGATCGAATGGATTGTCAAAAAGGCAGAAAATAATGAAAGTGCGCAGGACACAGTGCGCAGTGCGCAGATCGAAGACTCGTCGAGTCCTGAAAAATAGTTGGCGCTTTTCGTTCCGGCTTCGGGCGGACACAGAGGGTCCGTCCCCGGTAATTCACATCCCACCTCTCTATCTCCCATCTCCATTTTTTGTCTTTCCCTGCGCACTGCGCACTGAGTACTGCGTACTTTCTGTTGCACTGCGCACTGTGTACTGCGTACTTTCTGTTACTCTGCGCACTTTCTAAAACCCCGCCCCGTCCAGGACCAACCGACTGAATTTCTCCACCGCATGCAGTCCATCCTTGAGAAGGAGTATTTCCTCTCGTTTGAACCGATAGGGATAGACGACATTGTGGGGTTGTCGGCCCGCGCTGAGTTCCTCGAGACCGATTGACAGCCGCTGGCCCTGACTCCATGACCAGAAACGGGCCAGTCGCTGGCCGAGCCTTGTTCCGATATGTCCCTGATCCACCAGATCATGGATCCGATCCAGGGTATGATGCCGTGTCAACCCGTGCTTCAGGGCCAGGATGCGGGCAGCCGTACCCAGACGGACCAATCCGGATTTCTTGATATCGAGCCCCCCCTGAAACGGTCCTTTCTTGATAAGCACGAAATTGCCCCAAATGGTCAGGGGAATCCTGTATCCGGCCAATTCATCAGCCAAAAGACGCAGTACAAGGGGTCGAGTCCGGATATACTCCCACAATTCCTGGCGCAGGGCGATGGCCTGATCCTCGGGGCCCACAAGCGGTCTGAAATCGAGAATGAGCCCATACTGCCACGGTCCCCGTTCCGCTGGATTGGCCAGCCAGGCCTGCAGACGCGCACTCCATTCCCCCCCCGTACCCCGCCAGGTCGGTGAGGTGACCATGACCCCACCGGGACACAGCCGCATTCCAGCCCCATCCAGCGTCATGACCATGTCCTGGGTCACCTCATCCAGATCATGGCTGTCAGGCGGGACCGGATAGATAAGCCCGTTATCCTGGTCCGAGGAGAGGACCTGCTCCTGCCGCCCCCCGGACCCGAACTCCAGCCAGGTGCACTCCCCAAGCCAGGGATGTTCTCTGGCATGAATGACAAAGATCGCCCCGATGAGATCCTGATTGAACCTGGACAGATTTCTGGAAATCTCTGCCGCATCCCTGCCCTGCTCAAGGCCGTCACGAACCAATGCGATCCGCTGCGAACGGATCGCATTCAAATCACCCTTCTCGACCAGACGTCGCATGGTTTGATGTTTTTCAGACCCATCGTGGTACCGTGGCGATTCGTTCATTTTCCTTTCCCGGTTGGATAGAGGTAATCCGGAGCGCTTCTCATTCCGTTCACCTTGGTCGCAACTCCAGAATCCGTGTTCAGGCCTTTCTACCACAGCTCACAAGGAAATGACCAGCCTTTGGCAACGAGCGGCCCTTCCCCGGGTTCGACCGGTAGCGCCCACGACATGGAAGGTGCCCGAAAAAAAACCAATCAAAGCCTGACCGTTCACCAAAAAGAGATGGCCCCTTTGCCGGGATCGTGTACAAGAGAATAGACACTCTTATCCATATTTAAGGAGGTAACCCATGGACGTGAACACATTGCGCAAGAAACAACTCAGCTTTGCCCTGGCATTCGGCATTCCCTATTTCGCATCCATTATTGGCCTGTATCTTCTTGTATACCTCGCCAAAGACTGGATCTCGGCACAATCCCTTGGCGGCATGCCCCTGCACTATGTTCTGGTAGGACTGGTCATCTATCCGGTGACCTGGATCATCTTTATCATCTACACCAAAGCGGCCAATGCCATGGAAGACACCATCGAAGAAACCATCGAACCCATAGATCCCCAGGAGTAGCTTTATGGATACCATGTACCAGGTTCCCACCACCGCCCTGATCCTCATCGGGGCCATGCTCGCATTTACCGTTATCACCACCTGGATTTTCCGGGTTCAGAAAACTGCGGCCGATTATTATCTGGCGGGCCGCAAAGTCAATTCGTTCATCAACGCATCGGCCATTTCGAGCGACTACCTGAGCGCGGCCTCCTTTCTCGGGGTGGCCGGGATTGCCTTTTTACAGGGGTTTGACGGGATCATCTACGCCTTTGGCTTTTTTGTCGGATACATTGCCCTGCTCCTGTTTCTGGCCTCACCTCTGCGCAAGTTCGGAAAATACACGATTCCTGATTTCGTGTCCGAACGGTTCCACTCCCGCGCCGCCCGGATTTGGGGGATCATCGGTGTTCTGTTCGTTTCCATGTTCTATATGGCCCCGCAGATGCTCGGAGCGGGCAAGGTCATGGGACTGCTTTTGGGACTGGAATACCGAACGGCCATCGTGCTCATCGCCCTGATCATCACCGTGTACGTGACGATCGGAGGCATGAAGGGAACGACCATCAACCAGCTCGTCCAATTCTGGATCATGTTCGGATCCATGTTTCTGCTCGCGTTCATCCCGTACATGCTCAAGGGATTTACCTATGCCGAGATCACCGGATTCATCCAGAGCTTCAAGGGGCCGGAACCCATGTCCGGGAGGATGTTCGACGGGAGCGCCTACCTGGCCCCCGGGTACTGGCTGACAAGCCTCAAGGACACCCTTTCCCTGCTTTTGGCGCTGATGTTCGGTACGGCCGGCCTGCCCCACATCCTGGTCCGTTTCTACACCGCCCCCGACGGCAAGGCTGCCCGGAAAACCGTCATCTATGTGCTTCTTTTGATCGGATGTTTCTACATTCTGTCCCCGTATGTGGGACATGTCATCCGCTATGTCTTTTTGCGATCCGGGGAACTCGGAATGAGTCAACATCTCGTGGCCTGGATGGCGGAAAACGGCAAGAACCTGGCCGTGCCGGTGGCGGGATCACATTTCGGCGGTCAGATCCTTCTGGGTCTGGTCGTGGCCGGGGCTTTTGCAGCCGTTCTCTCCACAGTTGCCGGACTGATCATCACCTGCGCAGGGGCCATTGGGCATGATCTGGTGGTCAATCTGATCAGCCCGAACATGCCCGAACAGACCAGGGTCCTGATCGCCCGCATCGCCTCGTTGGGCGTGGGGCTTCTGGGGATTCCCCTGGGGTTTGCCGTGGAAAAGATGCAGATCGCTGTTCTGGTCGGCCTGGCCTTTGCCATTGCCGCCTCCACCTTTTTCCCTGTTCTGGTTATGGGAATCTGGTGGCCGAGGATGACCAAACGCGGAGCCATCGCCGGTCTGGCCACAGGCATTGTGGGCTCGTTCATCATGATCCTGGGCAAATCATGGATGCCGGAAATGCTTCAATTCCAAAACCCCGGAGGATTTGTCATGCTCCTGTCCTTTGCAGCCATCTACGGGTTCTCACGGATGGAATTGGCGCAAAAAGGTGAATCCGCCATTCCCCATGACGTCAACCAGGTCATGACTGTACTCCACGGTCCGGAACGATAGCCCCCTGAAATAATGAACCCACCGTAGGGGCACGGCGCGCCGTGCCCTTTTCGGGGATACCACGACACAAAACCAACCACTCGAAATGGCAAGGAATCATTCTGGCCTTCTGTATCCATTGCCGGGTATTGTTTCCTTCATCATGGCAGCGCATCATAGGGCACGGCGCGCCGTGCCCCTACAATCGAATCCCGGATACATCCATGCCCCACCCCAATCGACCGACCTTCCTCCTCTCCACGGGC
Source organism: Desulfoplanes sp. PS50 (assembly GCF_053851535.1). Classification (NCBI taxonomy): domain Bacteria; kingdom Pseudomonadati; phylum Thermodesulfobacteriota; class Desulfovibrionia; order Desulfovibrionales; family Desulfoplanaceae; genus Desulfoplanes; species Desulfoplanes sp. PS50. The sequence goes on from NZ_JBSPZA010000006.1 coordinate 103,693, forward strand.
TGCCTCTTTGATCGCCCTCTGGAAGAGATCGCCCGCATCTGCGTGGATGCCGGTTTTGATGGTCTGGAACTCATCCTTTCCCATCCGGACATGCTCGACGAAGGATGGCTTCGCAAAGCGACCGGAAACTGCAGAATCATCTCCCTGCACGCCCCGTTCAGGAAATGGGCCCTTTGGGGTGGCCATCTGCACGCATGGAAAGACACGATTGCACTGGGAAATCGTCTGGAACATGTCCGCCATATCACCCTGCACCCGCCCCATTTCAGACAGGGCGAACTCTCCCTGTTCTGGTGGTTCCGATCATCCTATGATCTGCCCATGGATATGGAAGCAGACCCCAAGCTGAATCTGGGCATTGAAAATCTCCCCTGGAACCAGCAATCACCTTTTGCCAAGGATCCGCTCACATCACTTGCCGTCCTCTGTGCCAAAAAACAAACCACCATGACTCTGGACACCTGTCATCTCGGGGTAAGCGGCTACAATATCCTCAAGGGATGGGAGCGCATTCCCCGCTCTCTGGTCACCAATATTCATTTTTCCGATGCCGCCGGGATCAAGGAACATCTCTGGCCCGGAACCGGAGATCTTCCCCTGTTCGAATTCCTGAACCTCGTGGCGCGCGACGGATACACCAACAACCTGACCATGGAGGTGACTCCGGCCGCCTTTACCGGCCATGACCCAGGCACCCGTCTGCGCGACCTGCGGGAGGAGATGGCTTCCTTTTTCATGTAATCCCATGACCTGTGTACTGTACACTGCGTACTGTGCACTGCGCACTATCCCCTGCTGCCCCCTTTTCTTTTCCCTTGACCTTTCCCTGAATATCTCTCAATTTATTCGGCTCGAACGTTCTTTGGACGCCCGTCTACCAATCTTTTACACAATCATCCCGCCTTTCCCGCCAGGTTGCGGGACAAGATTTTCATATTCGAGGTACCCCCATGGCATCAGACATTTCCATCAAAGAATTGACCAAGGAGGTGGACAGACGCCGGACCTTCGGGATCATCAGCCATCCCGACGCCGGAAAGACCACCCTGACCGAAAAACTCCTCCTCTATGGAGGGGCCATCAAGATGGCCGGGACCATCAAATCACGCAAGGCCAATCGCTACGCAACCTCCGACTGGATGGCCATGGAACAGGAACGTGGCATCTCCGTGACCACCTCGGTGATGAAGTTCAATTATCGCGATTACGAGATCAATCTTCTGGATACCCCGGGCCATCAGGATTTTTCCGAAGATACCTACAGGGTGCTTACGGCGGTGGACTCCGCCCTCATGGTCATTGACAGCGCCAAAGGGGTCGAGGTGCAGACCCGCAAACTCATGGACGTCTGCCGCATGCGCGACACCCCGATCATGACCTTTGTGAACAAACTCGACCGGGATGGACTGGAACCCCTGGACATCCTCGAAGACATCGAAAAGACCCTGAAGATCGAATGTGCCCCTCTATCCTGGCCCATCGGCATGGGCAAAGGTTTCCGAGGAACATACAATATCCACAAAAAACAGCTCCATCTTTTTTCCGCCACCCATGGGGGTAAAATCCAGGAGGGCATCGTGATCACCGACCTCGATGACCCCAAGCTGGACGAAATACTGGGCGCGTATGCCGATGAATTGCGCATGGACCTTGAGCTCGTCGAGGGTGCCGGATTTCCCTTTGACCGGGAACGCTACCTCAAGGGACTCCAGACACCGGTCTTCTTTGGCAGCGCGATCAACAACTTCGGCGTTCAGGAGCTTCTGGACACCTTTGTGGAACTGGCTCCAGCCCCCCAGCCTCGACAGACAACAACCCGGGAAGTCTCACCGTATGAACCGGAATTTTCCGGCGTGGCCTTCAAAATCCAGGCAAATATGGATCCGGCCCACAGGGACCGGCTGGCCTTCATGCGCATCTGCTCGGGCAAATTCACCCGGGGGATGAAGGTTCGCCACCACCGCCTGGGCAAGGAGATCCAGATCTCCAACGCGACCATCTTCATGGCCCAGGACCGAACCGGTGTGGAAGAGGCCTGGCCCGGAGACATCATCGGCGTACACAACCATGGGACCATCCGTATCGGCGACACCTTCACCGACAAGGAAGTTCTCAAGTTCACCGGCATCCCCAATTTCGCGCCCGAACACTTCAGGCGGGTCATTCTGAAAAATCCCCTCAAATCCAAACAGCTGAACAAGGGGCTCACCCAGCTCTCCGAAGAGGGGGCCGTGCAGCTCTTCAGGCCCATGAGCAACAACGACTATATTCTCGGAGCCGTTGGCGTCCTTCAGTTCGACGTGATCATCGCTCGCTTGAAAGACGAATACGGTGTCGAGGCCATTTACGAACCGGTCCAAACGGAAACTGCCCGATGGGTCACCTGCGACCAGCAAAAAATTCTTGATCAATTCGGCCGGGAGTTCCAGGCCAACATGGCCCTGGATGCGGAAGGCGCCCTGACCTACCTTGCCCCGAGCAAATGGCGGCTGGACTACACCATGGAACAGTGGCCGGACATTGTCTTCCATACCACCCGGGAAAAAATATAAAAGAATTTGTGTAACTATTCAGGTCAAAATTTAGCAGGAGCAACAGGCTGGAATATATCGTTAGATTTGAGTGCCAGCCCGTAAATTTCAGAGATTTAAGGATTTCAGAAATTTTAGAAATTGAGGATCTGGACGCTAACCGCTTGTAATTTCTTAAATCTCTTAAATTTCTTAAATTCGTAATTCTGATTCTTGAGAAATGCACCTGAATAGTTACGAATTTGTGATCCTTTTGGAAGTGCCGGGCACTGCCAGCCCGGGAACCATTCAGCCCAACAGCCCACAAAAAAACGCCATCGAATAAAAAACATTCGATGGCGTTTTTTTGTTTGAGGGATGGACCGAATCAATCCCTTCAATCGTCTGCGACTGATCAAACCGACATGATCATTGCTGCATGGTCTGGATGATTTCGTTCAATTCATTGGCATATCGCGACAGCTCGGCTGTTGCCCGAGAAGTCTCTTCCATGGCGCTGGATGTTTTTGTGGCAATGACATTCACTTCCTCGGCAGACTGGGCGATCTGTTCCGAGGCAGCGGACTGCTCCTCGGCAGCCGTGGCTATGCTCTGAATCTGGGCTGCACTTTTTTCAATGTACTGGACAATGCTCCGAATCCTGTTTCTGACCTCTCTGGCCCGCTGAACATCGGCCTTGATATTCTCTACCACCGCTGACGAAGATTCCAGGTTCTCGTCCACTCCGGTTAAAATCGTCGCGATAATGGGTCCAACCTTTTTGACCGAATCCATGGTCTTTTCCGCCAATTTGCGCACCTCGTCGGCCACCACGGCGAATCCGCGCCCGGCGTCACCGGCGCGTGCCGCCTCGATGGCCGCATTCAGGGCAAGTAGGTTGGTCTGGTCCGCGATATCATTGATGAATTCGATCACACTCCGGATATCTCCGGCATTGTCCCCCAAAACCTTCAAGGAACGATTCAGGGCCAGAACAGATTTTTGTACCTTGGCAGTGGAAACGACCACCTGGTCCACCTCCTCGGCGCCCTCCAGTGTTTCCTTCTTGGCTGTTTCCGCGACCTCGGCCGCTCCGGAGGCATTCCTGGCCACCTCGATGACCGTGGCGTTCATTTCTTCCAGGGCAGTGACCATCTCACCAATGCGCTGCCCCTGGGTCTGTGCCCCTCCAGTGATTTCATCCCCACGGGAACTCAGTTCATCAGCAGCTTCGGCAAGATGTTCGGCAATATCGACAGCCTCTTCCGCACTTATCTGTAGTCGCTTGTTCTGTTCGGTTATCAAGCGTCCCTGTTCCGTGACCTTGGTCATATCGAACCAGGTTCCCAAAACCCCAACCATCTCCCCGTTAAGATTTCGTAGTGGACTGCCTGTCAGCTGAAGATGAACGGACTCTTTCTGCTCTGTTTCAAGAGACAGAAGCGTCGTCTTGACCTCCCCGCTCTCCATGACATCCTGACACAGCCCCCCTGTATGGTGGCCTCCAGGTATGCACGCAGCCAGATCCTGCCCCAGATAATCCGCAGCATCACCCTGTTTTCCGAACAAGGCGAGCAGCTCCGGATTGACGAACTGTATCCGACAGTCCGTACCAATAACCAGGGACGGAACATGCAACCCTTCCAAAACGCTTTGGGCAACCCCCAGCTTTTCCTTGAGATTATCGGTCATCCCGGTGATATCTTTGGCCAGCGTCTTGAATTCGTTTTTAAAGCTGCCCTCGAGTTCAGCCTCGAAATTGCCGGATGCTATCTTTTGAACAAATGTTCCGATACGATCCAGAGGGCGAGAAACACAACGGCAATAAAAGACGTACAGCAGTACGAGGATGACGCCGGCTAAAAGGCCTCCGAAAATGAGCAGGGAGATCCCCATCGTCTGTGTCCATGAGGCAACAGCGTCAGCTGATAAGGGTGTTTGGGAACCATCCATGACGGCTTGTGAATATTCCATGCCAAGGAGGTGCGTCGTGACACCCGCAAGCACAACCAAAGCCAGAACGAGGATGGATACACAGCCGGTGCAGACCAGCAGAAACCAGGTCCGCGTATTTTGGATTTTCATGATCACCTCTTGGGATTACTTGAGAGAAACCAATAGAGCGTAGCAAAAATCTTTACCATGATATTTGGCAATTTTTCTACTCTGTTTGTACCACAAGAGCAACAGACAACTCCAAAAAAAAGGCGAAAAAACGGATCATATTCCGCCTTTTCGCCGTGTGTCAGATGAACGAGCTAAGGTTTACAAACGCTGAGCAACCTCGGCCCGATCTGCAAAAACCTTTTTGGCCTCTTCGTAAAAAAGACCGCTTTCTCCATTCTCCGAGGTCCCCACTGTATGCCAGGTGCCCCCATGATGTTCAAACACGCAAATGCAATGACCGAAATCAATAGCGGCCCTTTTTTCATCTGCAAACAAAACTTCCTTGAATGTCAATGGCTTAATCATTTCCTGCAAGCTAGCATCCATACCCGTAACCTTCCCTTTTATGCATTATTGGATTAGCAGATGGTGTATTTGTAAAAACATTTCAGGACAGAGTCAATCGCCTTGTCCCAAAAACCCGAACGGGAAGCTTTGATCAATATGCGTCACATCCCTCAATGCCTATCTATGCGACCAACCCTGATTGCGTTTTATCTTCTCGTCTTTCTTTGTTCGGCATGTTCCAGGGGCCCTTCCGACGGGATCATCCGGGATCTGCAGACCATTCCCCAGGACGTGTCATGCATGGCATCCGACCACCATGCCCCCATGCCCGACCCAAAAAAATGTGTTGTGGATCAGTCCACAGTCTCCCGGCAATATCTGGAACACTTCTTCGCTCCCTGGCATCTGAACGCGACCACTCTCTACCCTGCTGAAAAACTCCTCCGGTTCACCACCGGCTTTATCGGCAAAGACCTGGTCGGAGAAAACCTGCTCCCCTGGCCGGCCGACCGCCTGGATCACCTCATTGCCCGGTGCGATCTGGACGGATTTCCCAATCAGGATGATCGGGCAATAACCATCAGAAACAGCCATGTCCGAGCCCTGCCGACCAACCGCCCGGGTTTCTATCCCTTTGACCGTCCCGGCGAAGGCTATCCCTTCGACTACATGCAATATTCGATCATCTGGGCGGGCACGCCCGTGCATATCTGCCACCTTTCCGGGGACAGGGCATGGGCCCTGATCGAGGCCGGATTCGTCTATGGATGGGTTCCCATGAACGACCTGGCCCGGGTGGAGGAAACCTTTGTCGCCAGGTTCGAATCCGATCGTTTTGCAGTGCCCCTGCGAGACGATCTTCCTGTTGTGGATACCCAGGGAGTCTTCAGATTCCTGACCCATATCGGTGCTCTCTATCCTGTCGAGACAAGCGATCGGGAGGAACCTCGTCTGCTCATCCCGGTTGCGGACGCATCCCGACGGGCTGTCCTGGTCACGGCCAACATGGAAGGATTGAACATGACATCCTTTCCTCTGCCCATGACCCGGATCCATCATATCTTTGTGGCCCAGGGATTCATGGAACAGCCCTACGGTTGGGGAGGCATGTACGCCAACCGAGATTGCTCGGCCATGACACGCGATTTCATGACCCCTTTCGGTATCTGGCTGAATCGGAACTCATCCCAACAGGCCGAACAGGGAAAACGGATTGAACTTGCAGGGTTGTCCCCCAGGGACAAGGAAAAAACCATCCTGGAACAGGGTATTCCGTTCAGAACCCTCTTCTGGATGCCGGGCCACGTCACTCTGTATGTGGGAGAATATCAGGGACAACCCGTCATCCTGCACAATACCTGGGGACTGAAGACCAAAACCCTGACCGGCAAGGAGGGGCGGCATATCATCGGCAGAACCGTGCTCACGTCATTGTATCCCGGAGCCGAGTTGTCCGATCTGGACAGGCCCGGGGGGCTGTTGATCAACAAAATCAGCGGGATGAGCATCTTGCCCTGATCCTGTCGTCTTCACCAAACCTTTGAGAGAGAATCATGCAATTGACGGTACTCGTAGACAACAACACCCTCATCGACCGCTATCTTCTGGGCGAACCCGGCATATCCCTGTTCATCGAGGACCAGGAAACCAGGGTGCTCTTCGATCTCGGCTACAGCAATGCGTTCATGACCAACGCCCACAAACTGGGAATCAACCTCATGGATCTTGAATGGGTCGCCCTCTCCCATGGGCACCTGGACCACACCTGGGGGCTGGACCCGCTGATCCGGGGAATGACCGAGACCATGATCGAGGGACAGCCTGTCCGCCGCCCGACCCTGATAGCGCATCCAGAGGTTTTCGCCACCAAGACCGACCTCGGACTTCCCGAAATCGGTTCACTCATTTCAAAAAACAAACTCAAGCGACACATGGACATTCGATTGACCCGCGATCCCGTGTGGCTCACGAACCGTCTCGTCTATCTGGGAGAAATTCCCCGTATTTTTCCTTTTGAGCAATCCGGGCTCGGAAAAGTGGAACACGATGGCATCATGATACCCGATGCGCTTGCAGACGATTCTTCCCTGGCCTATGTGGGAGACAAGGGGCTGGTGATCATCACCGGCTGTGCCCATGCCGGGATCTGCAATACTGTCGAATACGCGAAAAAAGTCTGCAAGACCAAACAGATCCAGGATATTATCGGCGGATTTCATCTCCAATCCCCGTCTCCATCCCGCATGGAACAGACCACGGGCTATCTGGCGGCCCAAAACATTCAATCGCTTCATCCCTGCCACTGCACGGATCTTGGAAGTAAAATCGCCCTGGCGGCCGCCCTTCCCGTACAGGAAGTCGGATCGGGCCTGCACCTGAACTATGAGGATTGATGCCATGACCCCGCAAGAAATCACCCTTGCATCAAAAATTCTCGACATTGTTGCCACATACCGCACGACCGAACCTGTTTTCCGCAGCTATGACCAGCAGGCCGGGGAATGCGTTCTCTGTAACGCCTTGTTTGAAACCCTGGAAACAATGGCTGTAAAGTATGATCTTGACCCAAACATTCTTCTCCAGCGGGTTCGACAGGCCGCAACATCCCCTGAACCATCGGAGCACCCATCATGACCGAAAACACCTTCAAAAAAGTGGAAAAGACGAACAACCGGCTCTATGGCCCCCGAAAAATCCTTGTCCACGGCCTGGCCTATCCCAAGCGGCAACTCCTGCGTGATGCCCTGGAACATTCCGATGTCTTCACGGATCTGCCCATGATCTGCCCCGAGGAGTCAGATGAATCGCTCACGCTCGAGGAACTCTTTACCAGGGACGGGCAAGCTGTTTTGACAACCGACTCATCCCTTGCCACCCCTTTTGTAATCATGGCCGGACTGCTTGAGCATGAGCTGCATTCCTTCATGCAATTCTACAAGACCCTTCCCCTGCCCCGACCTGTCTGGGCGACCTTGACCCCGACTTCCGCAACCTGGTCCCTGAAAGACCTCCTGAAGGAGCTCACCATGGAGCATCAGACCTTGCAAAACAGGTCGACCTCGTAGATAACCAAGCTCTTTTATACCTTTTTAGGTCTGCAGCTGCCTGTTTAAACGGGCCGATCACACGTGGCAACACGAGCCCCTGCAAACCATGAAAGGATTTCCCCCACGATGATTTTTGTGCAAGGGTCAATGAGAAAAGGGCATCCATGACAATTCCTCCTTTGACAGCCATGCCCCTGCTACGAAGCCCGAGGCCGTTCTTCTCTTGGAAAACCGCCACGGCCTGGTTCATCGATCTTGCCAAATTTCTGGGGATTCTGGCCCTTTTGGCCTGGCTCATTGTCCATGGCTCGATGAATCTCGGATACAACTGGCAATGGTATCAGGTTCCCAGATACATTTTTACCTGGCAGGATTCCGGTTGTGTCCCCGGGCCACTGCTTGACGGGCTGGCCATTACCCTGAAGATCATCGGATGCAGTCTGGTCCTCGCCTTCAGCATCGCCCTGACCACGGCCATGATGCGGCTTTCCCCTTCCTTCATGGCCCGGAGTACGGCCAGGGTCTATCTCGAATTCATCCGAAACACCCCGCTGCTCATCCAGATCTTTTTTCTTTATTTCGTCATCTCACCGATCATCGGACTGGACAGGTTCGCCATCGCGGTCCTGGCGCTCAGTCTCTTCGAAGGGGCATACGCCTCGGAAATCTTCAGGGCCGGGATCCGTTCCATTCCCAAGGGGCAGTGGGAGGCCGGATACAGTCTGGGCTTGTCCACGTTTGATCTCTACCAGCTGATCATCCTGCCTCAGGCCTTGCGCAGAATCATCCCCCCATTGACCAGCCAGGGCATTTCCCTGATCAAAGATTCCGCCCTGGTCAGCACCATTGCTGTCTATGATCTGACCATGCAGGGCCAGGCGATCATTGCGGAGTCCTTTCTGACCTTTGAAATCTGGTTCACCGTGGCAGCAATCTATCTGCTCCTGACCGGATTTCTCTCCGTTCTGGTCCTCCTGTTGGAAAAATGGGCATGGTGAATTTATGGTCAGCGGGTTGCTCTCCCGCGTCGATGTCTTCTCTAAATCAATCGGTATTGTGCCCCGCGCACATCTTCAACACACCATCTCCAAGGAGGACCAGGCATGTGCACGCGATTAACAAAGTTTTCACTTTTCTTATGCGGTATGATTTTTTTGACCACAGCCAATCTGGCCATGGCCCAACCCCTTACAGAGCAGCTGCGTGATGCAGGTTCCCTGGAAAAAATCGTCAGAAGCGGTAAATTGCGAATCGGTTTTGCCACCTTTGTCCCATGGGCCATGAATGATAAGACCGGCACCTTCATTGGTTATGAAATAGACGTAGCCACGCGGCTTGCTCAGGACATGGGGGTCACTCCCGAATTCATACCCACCAAATGGTCGGGGATCATCCCGGCCCTTTTGACCGGAAAATTCGACATCATCATCGGCGGGATGGGCATCACACCCAGGCGCAATCTCAAGGTCAATTTCACCATCCCGTACGAATACTCGGGCATGTCCATGGTGGCCAACAAAAAACTCGCCCGGGGATTCGACTCGCTGGAAGATTTCAACACCCCTTCGGTGACCCTCTCTGCCCGGACCGGAGCCACCCCCGTCCAGGCGGCCAAACGATTCATGCCCAAAGCGACCTTGCGACTCTTCGACGATGAGGCCCAGGCCCTGCAGGAAGTGCTCATCGGCAAGGCCCATGCCATGGTCGCTTCGGCCCCCTTCCCAGCGCATCAGACCCTCCGGCATGCCGACAAACTCTTTCTCCCCCTGGACAAATCCACATTTACCAAGGAACCCATTGGCTTTGCTATCAAAAAAGGCGACCCTGATTTCTTGAACTTCCTGAACAACTGGATCATCGTCACCTCATCCGAGGGTTGGCTGGAGGCCAGGTACGATTATTGGTTCAATACCCTCGAGTGGGAAAAGCAGCTCAAATAGGGCAGATATCTCCTCAACATCCATAAAAAAGCCTGCGGTGTTCTTTCCCGCAGGCGTCCTTTTCTCATGCATCGACCACCTTCGCCGCGCAAGCTGACCTTTCTCGACCTGATCATCCTGCTCATCCTTCTGGGCGGGGCAGGATGGCTGTTCCATCAGGCCCGAATCAACCTCGACTATACCTGGGAGTGGTCAATCATTCCCCAGTATCTTTTCAGGTATGATGCGGACCAGGAACGTTGGGTATCCAACATCCTCATCCAGGGGCTGATGACCACCATACGATTGAGCATCTGGTCGACCATCCTGGCAACGCTTATCGGCGTGTGCATGGGATTTATGCGCATCAGCACACGCAGGGTCAGACGATGGCTCGGTGGAGCCTATGTTTCCCTGAGCCGAAATCTCCCCCCCCTGGTCCTGGTATTCATCTTCTATTTTTTCATCGGCGAACAGATCATGCCCCTTCTGGGCATTGAAAATTGTGTGGACCACTGTCCACCCGTGACCAAAACCGTTCTGGAATGGCTTTTCGGCCCCACAACGCAGCTTGCCTCATTCCTCACAGCCGTGATCACACTCGGTATGTATGAAGGAGCCTATATCACGGAAATCGTTCGCAGCGGTATCATTTCCGTGGAATCAGGACAATGGGAGGCGGCGAACGCCCTGGGATTCAACTGGTGGGGATCAATGCGTTTCATCATCCTGCCCCAGGCCGTACGCATGGTCCTTCCCCCGCTGGCCGGACAATTCATCTCAACCATCAAGGATTCAGCCATTGTCTCGGTCATTTCCATCCAGGAACTGACCTTCCAGGGCATGGAACTCATGGCCGCTACCTATCTCACCTTCGAAATCTGGATTACCATCACCCTGATGTACTTCACTCTCACCTTTGGCTGTTCCCTGCTGGCCAGAAGACTTGAACTCGCCCTGCGAAGGCGCGAGCAGGGGTGAACATATCCGCTTTGTTATCGACGGATGAATCTCGATAGCAAATGGCATATCGATGACCGCAACAACCAGTCACTCCAACTCGTTCGGAATCAATCCCGAGTAAGAATTTTCATGTCAAAACCGCAGCGGCCGCAGCGTTCGCATCCTGAAGCCGGACAGGGAGGGGTCTGCACCCCCTGGTGAAATCGAAGCCACTCCTTCCACAGATACGCCTTGTCCACTCCGATATCCAGACGGTCCCAGGGGAAGATCTCGTCTTCATCGCGGGTCCGATCCGCATACCAGGAGAAATCGCCTTTCCAGCGCGACAAACCCTGTTCCCAGCTTCCTGTTTCCTCGACCCGGCAGAGCAGCTCGAACAACCGCTCATCCCCCTTGGAGAGCAGTCCCTGAATCCTGGCCTGATGGGGATTTTCGCCGGAGAAACGCATTCCTCGCTTGGACTTGATAATCGTCTTGAGCCGCTTCATCTTGGATTTGAGTCCGGCCTCGCTGTCCATGGGGGCCCATTGCAAAGGGGTCCACGGCTTGGGGACCAGACAGCTGGCACTGACCTGTATCAGCCCGATGCCCTTGGACTTCTTACCCTGGCCGGCCGCTCTGGCCTCCTGGACTCGGTCCAGGAACCCGTCCAGCTCATCGAAATCTTCATCTGTTTCCCCGGGCCACCCGACGATCAAATAGAGCTTCAGGGTGTTGAACTGCAGCTCGCTGGCCAGGGTCACCGCCTCAAGCAAAGCATTTTCGTCCAGATTCTTGTTCATGGCCCTTCGCAGCCTTTTGCTGGCCCCTTCCAATGCAAAGGTCAGGCTCCTGGTTCCGGTCTTACGCAAAAAGGTCAGAAATTCATGGGTTGCCCCATCGGCCCGGAGAGAACCCAGGGAAAACTTGATCTTTTTTTCGTGGAGCCACTTCAAAAACGGGAACAGATCCGGCCAGTCGGTCAGGGCAGTGCCCACCAGGCCTACTTTAAAGGGAGAGGCCGTACGTACAATGGCCTCGAGATCCTCGATCCGTGACTGCCGGGGAGGACGATATATGTTTCCAGCGGCACAGAACCGGCACCCATAGGGACATCCCCGATTGATCTCCAAAAGAAGCATGTCCCTGAATTCCGATTGGGAACTCACAAAGCAGGAGGCCGCAGGAGCAGGCAGATGACGATCAGAATCTTGGACAAAAACCCGGCGCACGACGCGGGTATTTGCCTGTCCATGGGCCAGAATTCCCGGACTGAGGGAGAGATCGGCAAGGGCCTGTTGCCTTGAACTACCGGCAAACCAATATTTTTTTATGGTCTGGGCCAGATCGAAAAATCCGTGTTCGGCCTCGCCCACAAAAAGAAGATCCAGGGCGGGAAAAATGGGGAAGGGGTTGAGAAAGGCAATGGGTCCGCCGGCCATGACCAGGGGCCAATCGTGTCGGTCGGCGGAACGAAGGGGGATATGTGCCCGTTTGAGCAGAGAGAGGGTGGTGACGAAATCACCCTCGAAATTAAGACTGAAACAGATCAACGGAAAGGAAGCAAGGTCTCTGCCGGAGTCCGCTGAAACGGGAGGAGAATTGCCGTCGTCGGCATAGAACCGCTCGACGACAAAATCAGTGGACCCGGCAAGAAGCCGATACACCACCTGCCACCCCAGGGTGGACAGGGCGAATTTTTCCTTTTCCGGAAAGACCAGGGCCACGGGCAGCCGCCCGCCCCAATCCTTGATCCGGGGAGGGGTCGATCCCCAGAACAGGAAGTCGTTTTCAGGTCCTTCCATACTCTGGCCACCGGACATAGTCATGCTCACGGAATTTTTGCAGGGACGACAGAACGTCTGATCCTGCCGAGAGACTCCCTTCAAAGGTTCAATCCGCCTGCATTCGGATGAATGCGGGAATTTCCGACTCTTCTTCGTCAAAGATGAAATCTTCTCCGCCGGGAGCCGGTCCAGACTGAACCGTGCTGTTCGGACGGGAGGTCTGCTTGGCGGCCTCGAAAGAAGCCGGCCCCTGAAGGCCTTTTTTCTTCATCCGGATATAGGCCGGGATATTCAGATCATCCTGATCGATATCGCTCGCCTTGGTTCGCAAAACCTCCGCAGTTTCCTGCCGATTATGCCGGGGCGGAATCTTGGTTACATTGGACCCGCCGGTCTCTTTGCCTGTCTGGCTGTTTTCCTCTTCAATCCCCGTGGCAATGACCGTGATCCGCATCTCGTCACCGATATTCTGATCGAATACCGTTCCAAAATAGATATTGGCATCGTCAGAGGCCACCTCATGGATCAGACTGGCAGCCTCACTGGCCTCGTCGATGGTCAGGTCAGGTCCGCAGGTGATGTTCATGAGAACTCCCCGGGCACCATCAATGGAAACATCCTCGAGCAGAGGGCTGGTAATGGCCTTCATGGCCGCTTCCCTGGCCCGGCCTTCTCCGGAGGCGATACCCGTACCCATCATGGCCAGACCCATCTCGGACATGACCGCCTTGACGTCGGCGAAGTCCAGATTGATCAGCCCCGGCACCATGATCAGATCGGAAATACCCTTGACCGCATAGAAAAGGACCTCATCGGCCTTGACCAGCATGTCCAGGAAGGTGGCCTTTTTGGAAGCCAGGGTCAGGAGACGGTCGTTGGGGATAGTGATGATACTGTCCACAACCTCACGTAACTCTTTGATCCCCTTCTCGGCCTGCATCTTGCGACGCTTCCCCTCGAATTGAAAGGGCTTGGTAACAACGGCCACGGTCAATGCACCGATCTCTTTGGCTGCCTGGGCAATGATCGGAGCAGCCCCGGTTCCGGTGCCGCCGCCCATGCCGGCCGTGACAAAAACCATGTCGCATTCGCCCAGGGTCTCCTTGATCTGACCGATACTTTCCAGAGCGGCCTCCCGGCCGACCTCGGGATTGGCACCCGCCCCAAGACCCTTGGTCAATTTTTCACCGAGTTGCAACTTGAACTCGGCCTTGGAATGCTTCAATGCCTGAATGTCCGTGTTGGCCGTGATGAAAGTGACCCCTTTCATGGCCGAAGAAATCATGTTGTTGACCGCATTTCCGCCGCCGCCACCAACGCCGACAACGCGTATTTTGGCGTTGTCTTCGGATTCAAGATCCAAAAATTCCATGTCTTTTCCTCCCTAGTTTCAGGATGTTCCGTCTATTTCCTGAGGACCGCGTCCTTGACCGGCCCTTCCTTGTATCTTTCACAACACGCTGTATGCGCGTTCAGTCACTGCTTGCGTTATGAAATATCCACAAACCATTTTTTCATGGACGTCAGAATTCGGTTGAACATGTTCTTGTCCCTGATTCTGATTCCGCGTCTCATGCCCGCCTTTTCGGCTCCGTAGTGCAGCAACCCCACGGCCGTGGCATACATGGAACTCTTGACCACATCGGTCAGCCCGCCGACCCCCTTGGGAAATCCCACCCGGACAGGGACGTTGAAGACCTGTTCAGCCAGATCCTGGGCCCCCTGGATCAGCGCACCGCCGCCTGTCAGAACCACTCCGGCTCCGATGAGTTTTTTGTATCCCGAGCGAACCAGTTCCTGGTCGACCAGGGCGAAAATCTCTTCCATCCGGGGTTCACAGATTTCGGCAAGAACATGCCGGGAGAGACGTCTGGGATCCCTTCCGCCCACGCTGGGAACGTCGATCACCTCATCCCCGGCCACCAGATCGCTCAAGGCACATCCGTACTTGACCTTGATCCGTTCAGCCGCCTGCATGGGGGTACGCAATCCAAAGGCAATATCGTTGGTCAGATTGGCGCCTCCAAGGGCGAGCACAGCGGTGTGCTTGATGGCATCATTGCTGAAAATGGCCAGATCCGTGGTGCCCCCGCCCAGATCCACCAGGGCGACCCCTATTTCACGTTCCTCGTCTGTGAGAATGGATTTGGCCGAGGCCAGGGATTCCAAAACGATATCCTCCACATCGAGCCCCGAACGATGGCAGGATCGAACAATATTCTGGGCACTGGTGACCGCACCGGTGACGATATGCACCTTGACCTCGAGTCGGACGCCAGCCATGCCCAGGGGCGCCGAAATTCCCCGCTGATCGTCGACAATATACTCCTGGGGCAGGATATGGATGACCTCACGGTCCAGGGGAATGGCCACAGCCTTGGCTGCATCCAGAACCCGCTCAACGTCCCGGGCTGTCACTTCACCGCCTTTGACAGCAATGACCCCGTGGCTGTTGAATCCGGCGATATGGCTGCCGGCAATTCCCGCGTACACGGATCGGATTTCGCACCCGGCCATGAGTTCGGCCTCTTCCAGAGCCTTTTTGATGGATTGCACGGTCTGCTCGATGTTCACGACCACGCCTTTGCGAAGTCCGGTGGAAGGACTCGTGCCGATTCCCACCACATCCACCCCGTCAGGGGTTACCTCTCCGACCACGGCGCAAATCTTCGTGGTTCCGATATCCAATCCTACAACAAGTTCCGATTTGGCCATCATGACATCCTTGGTTGAAAATCTTCTACCCTTGGCCCCCACCATCCACACCACGAGAATTCATTCATTGACTGTTGGTCAGGCATCTTCGGATCCGATCATCGTCTAACCGACCGTGACCCACACCTTGCCGGCAACGGCCTGAAAACTTTTCACCTTCTGGAGTTCCCTGCGTTCTCCGAGATCGCCCCAAGCCAGAGCCAATCGTCTGCAATTCGTCTCCAGTTTATTCACTCCGATACGGATGCTCATTCGGGGCTGGTTGAGCAGCAACTCCAGACTTCCATCATCTTTGAGCCACATGCTGTCTATGGCCGCGAACCCAAAAGGGAGACTGTTGGCATCCATAAGTTCAACGATCCTTGAAAGGGCATCTCGGTGAGCATCTTCTTCCCCCGATCCTCCGAGAACGGGAAGGGAAATGAAATGAGCCGGTTCGACCCTGTCGATCTCCTCTCCCCGCCGGTCCGCATACCAGAGATGATTCTTCCTGGTGACCCAAAAACAAGCCTGCCTTTCGCGCACGAGAATTTCCAGCCGGTCGGGCAAAACTCTGCGTACAGAAGCTTTCTCAATCCAGGGATCCTTCAGCAGTTGCTGCTGGATCTCGCTGATGCTCAAGTCAAAAATGTTCTTCCCCAATTCTATCCCGCCGAGCTTCACAAGGGTGGCATCTTCCCGGTGGGAATTCCCGCTGACGATCACTTCATCCAATGCGAAAAAAGATTGCTCAGTCACATAACGGTACGCATAGAGAAGACCGACACTGACGATGCCTATAAAAACCATGCCTATGCCCATCCGGAACCAGAAGGCCACCCAGGAGAGCATCCGCCTTGCCAGGGACAGTCCGGGATTCGACCTGTAGGCGTTGGAACGTCGGACGGCAGTCTTCTTTCTCATAACCCTGCTCCGCATGCTTACCGGCATGTAACCATCTCGACCTCCCGCTCCAACAGAATCCCGTAACGGTCCTTGATGCTCTCTGTGGCCAGAGAGAGCAATTCCAGGGCCTGGGAGGAAGTCCCCTGGTTGACGTTTTCCAAAAAATTGGCGTGCTTGGGAGAAAACCGCATTCCTCCAAGGGTGTACCCCCGAAATCCCGCCTCATCGAGCAATCGCCCCGCTGAATGGTTCAGAGGATTCTTAAAAACGCATCCAGCTGTTGCTGCGGTCAGGGGCTGGACACTCTTTTTGCGCATGAACCATGTCCTGACCCGGTTTTGTATGGACCCGCGAGCATCCCTCTTCAGGGCTATGAGCACGCCGAGCACGGCAAAGATTCCGTCATGTCCCTGAAAATCAAAGCGTCGGTATCCTGCCCTGCACGCTCCGCGTTCGACCCAGAACACCCCCTTTTCAGGGGTCCATACCCGAACGGCCTGGATGTGATCAAAACATTCGCACCCATGTGAACCCGCATTCATAGCTACTGCCCCGCCGATACTTCCGGGGATACCGGCCATGGGTTCCAGCCCCGAGCAGCCGTGCTTGATGCACCAGGACATGAAACCTGCCAGTCCCATCCCCCCATCCACGGCAACCAGTATCTTTTCCCCGGTATCCCGGATTATCTCGGGTTCAGCCAGACAGGGACGGTGGATCAGGGCAAGGTCGTGTGCGCCGTCTTCAGCCAGGATATTCGATCCCCGGCCCAGGATAAAAAGACTTCCGCCGTACCGTTCAGCCTCCCGGGGGATGGCTTCATACTCTCCATCGGATTCGGGAACGAGCAGACACCGGGCCTGTCCGCCCAGCCGCAGGGTAGTGAGTTCCCGAAAAAGTGGCTGAACCGTTATCTTCATGGCTCTTGTAGATACGTTGTCCCTACGGACCAGATATTTCCGGCCCCAATGGTCAAAAAAACATCACCGGGCAGCAGAAGCCCCGGCAGTGCCTCACTCATGGCCTCGAAATCATCATAAAAATGTACATCCACATCGGAAATCTGCTTGATGGCCCGGGCCAGATTCAACCCATTGACGCCGGGAATGGGGGTTTCCGAGGCAGGATAGATTTCTGTCAGAAGCAGGACATCCCCATCGGCAAAACAGGTGCAGAAATCCCCGAACAGCGCCTGGGTCCTGGAAAACCTGTGTGGTTGAAAGGCAACGACAATCCTCTTGCCGGGAAAACATTCCCGAGCCGTCTTCAGAGTTGCCCGGATCTCGGTGGGATGATGCCCGTAATCGTCGATAACGAGAACCTGATTGCGTTCCCCCTTCCGCTCGAATCGCCGCCCGACACCACCGAACGTGGACAACCCTTTGACAATGGCCTCTTTGGGCACTCCGGCCTCGAGAGCCACCCCTATCCCGCCCAGGGCATTCAGAATATTGTGCCTTCCCGGCTGGGCCAGAACAATTTCACCCCACGGAATCCCCTTGAGCAGGACCCTGAACCGGGACCCGTATTCGCAGGATTCCACCTCGGCCCGCAGATCATTGTCCGGTCCGAACCCGTAGGTCATGACCGGGCGCTTGATCCGGGGCAGAACCGCCTGGATGTTGGGATCATCTCCGCAGACCACATTCAGCCCGTAAAAAGGGATTGAATTCATGAACTGGATAAAGTTCTCCTGGACATCTTTCAGGTCAGCATAAAAATCCAGATGGTCAGCATCGATATTGGTGACCACATTCAGGATGGGCAAAAGGCAGAGAAACGAGCCGTCGGATTCATCGGCCTCGGCAATGAGATACTCGCCCGCCCCGAGCATGGCATTGCTTCCGTATGCATTGAGGATGCCGCCAATGATCACCGTGGGATCGAAACCGGCCTCTTTGAACATAGTCGCCAGAAACGAGGTGGTCGTTGTTTTGCCGTGGGTTCCGGCAACGGCAATACCGGTCTTGAGGCGCATGAGTTCAGCAAGCATCTCGGCCCGAGGGATGATCGGAATACCCTTTTCGCGGGCCTTGAGCACCTCGGGATTATCCTCGGCAATGGCCGAGGAGCGTACCAGGACGTGTGCATCCTCGAGGTTGGCGGCATCGTGACCCTGGGCGATACGTGCACCCAACCCCTCCAGCCGTTCGATAACCGGACTGCGACCCAGATCCGACCCGGTCACCTCGTACCCGAGATTGAGAAGGACCTCGGCGATACCGCTCATGCCCGTTCCGCCGATTCCGACCATATGTATTTTCTGTATGTTATTACGCATAAAATTTAGTTATCTCTCTCGCCCGGCCCAAGAGGACCCTGCGGGCGGTTACATCACCGCCGGTATCCTTTTGGGATAACCGACTGCTTGTCGGTGTTTTCATCATCTATCGTTCGCCGCTTTTCAAACGGGGAGCTCCAACCCTGACAAATATCTCCGGGGCCCTGCAACCCGTCCCTGCTCAAAAATGTCCTTAATTCCCCGTGGAGCAGGGTTTTTCAGAGCTGATCAGCGCTACCATCTCATCGACAATGGCACCTGCGGCATCCGGTCTGCCCAGGCGTCGGGCACTATGTCCCATGGCCCTCAATTTTTCAGGCATGGCCAGAAGGTCGGTAATGGTACCAGCCACATTGACTTCGCTCATATACGTTTGAACCATGACCAATGCGGCTCCGGCCTCTTCCAGATACCGGGCGTTCTTGAGCTGATGGCCGTGCACCGCATAGGGGAAAGGAATCAAAACGCTCGCCTTGCCCGCGATGGTCAATTCCGCAAGGGTAGTCGCCCCGGACCGGCAGATGACCAGATCGGCAAATTCGTAGGCCGCGGCCATATCCGCGATAAAGGGCTCAACGCGGCCTTCAGGACAGACATCCTGGTATCTTGCCCTGACCTTTTCAAAATCCTTGATTCCGGTCTGATGCCAGATGTCCACCTGATCCCGGCACAAGGTGGGTAGAATTTCCATGACAGCATCGTTGATCGCTGTGGCACCCTGGCTTCCTCCCAGAATGAGAAGCCGTTTACCACGGCCGGATCCCTTTCCCGAATCCTGTCGCCCGAGCTTGACTATATCTGCTCGAACGGGATTGCCGGTCATGATTGTTCTGTCAGGATCGAAAAAATCCCCTGCACCCTCAAAAGAAGTGAAAATCCGATCGACCCGTTTGCCCAGCATCCGGTTGCACATCCCGGGGATGCTGTTTTGTTCGTGAACAGCTGTAGGTACCTTGAGCAGGCTCCCGGCCATGACCGCGGGAAATCCTGCATATCCTCCGAACCCCACAACCACCTCGGGTTTGAAGGAACGGATCAAGGCCATTCCCCGCATGACACCCCATGCCAGGCGGACCAAACCCGGAACCGCCCCCAAACCTTTTCCCAATATCCCCTGGGAGGGCAATGTCCTGAATGGCAACCCGGCCTCTTGGGCCAGGGTGGCCTCGGGTCCATGGGTACCCCCTACAAAAAGGATCGAGCATTGCGGAAAGCGTTCCCGAACGGCTTCGGCCACGGCCAGAGCTGGAAAGATATGGCCCCCGGTGCCACCTGTAGTCAGGATAATTCGTTCCACGGGTCATCCATGATTGTTGTGAACGTTCGGTCACACTCCAAAACAGCTCACGTACTTTTCAGCTTGTCGAAAACGTCTGCCCTGTCAGAGTCAGCGCCTGGCCAGATTCAGAAGAACCCCCATGCAAAAAAAACTGGTCAGCATATTGCTCCCTCCATAGCTCAAGAATGGCAGTGCCACGCCCTTGGGAGGTGCCAGCGCCAGGACGACAGCACTGTTCAAAAGTCCTCCCAGAATGATCAGCAGCCCCGATCCAAAAGCCAGAAGTCTGTCCTGCATATCCTTGGCACGGACGGCAATGGCCACGGATCGCCAGAGAATGATCCCCATGAGCACGATGACCAGAGAAACCCCGACAAACCCGAGTTCTTCACCAA
Source organism: Desulfoplanes sp. PS50 (assembly GCF_053851535.1). NCBI lineage: Bacteria > Pseudomonadati > Thermodesulfobacteriota > Desulfovibrionia > Desulfovibrionales > Desulfoplanaceae > Desulfoplanes > Desulfoplanes sp. PS50. The sequence continues at coordinate 123,907 of NZ_JBSPZA010000006.1, forward strand.
GTACCGCCAGGATGAAGTCATTATGCGCCTCGGGGAGAAAAAAAAGTTTCTGTCTGCCCGCCCCCAGACCGACCCCGAACCATCCCCCGGCCCCGAACCCGTAGAGAGATTGCACCAACTGATACCCGCTATCCAGGGCGTCCTTGAAAGGGTCCAGAAAGGCGAACCATCTTCTGAACCGGTACGGTGAAGTCATAACCAAAACGACGGCCAATCCCAAGGCGGTCATCGAGGAGAAAGTCAGATGAAAAAAACTGGTTCCGCCCACCAGGCAGAGCAGAAAAAAAATCATGACCAGGAACATGGCTCCACCGAAATCCGGCTGGAAGAGCAGCAGAACGCACATGGTCGATGTTATCACAAGGGGCGGCACGAAACCGATGTAAAAGGTCTTGATCCTGTCCTGCTTGCGGGAAAAAAAGTAGGACAGATAAAAAACCAGGGCTACCTTGGCCACCTCCAGAGGCTGGAGGCTGAAAAAACCCAACCCGACCCATCTGCTCGCCCCTCCGGCCCTTACAGCCACCTGGGGAACCATAGTCAGCGCCAGAAGTAAAAGAGCTATGATCAGTAGAGGATAATGAAGCCCATGCAGAAACCGCCTTGAAATCCTGGCCACCACAAACATGATTCCCAGCCCCAACACAGCGAACACACTCTGCCTGACGATGAAATGATACGGGTCGTTCCAGACTTTTTCGGCCATAACCCCACTGGCACTCAGGACCATGATCAGCCCCAATCCCGTGAGTGCGGACACCGGGAAAAGAAGCCACCAGTCAATGGAGTTAATGGCTGCTGTCTTGGTCCTGTTTCCCATAATAGATCCCGACCGCTTTACTGAAGGCCTGGCCCCGTTCCTTGTAGTTTTTGAAAAGATCAAAGCTGGACGTGGCCGGCGACAAGAGAACCACATCTCCGGAACGAGCCTGAAGGCAAGCATTTTCCACGGCCTGTTCGAGGGTCGGACTCCACACCGTAGGAACCACATCCTTCCACGCCGGCTCAAAAATTTCCCTGCTCGCCCCGAACAGACAGATTCCCTTGACCCGCTCCCGGATCAACGCGTTCAGGGATGCGGGTTCACCGCCCTTGAAGATCCCCCCGGCCAGCAGAATAATCGGGTGATCAAAACTCTTCAACGCGGCCTCAAGAGCGGTGATGGTCGTGGCCTTGGAATCATCCACAAAGGTGATCCCCTGATATTCCCCGACTATTTCCAAACGATGGGGCTTTGGCCTGAAATCCGCCAGACTCCCGGCCACATCCTGTTCAGGAATGTTGAAATATCTGCAGACCAGCCAGGCGGCCTCCAGATTCTCCTGGTTGTGAGGTCCCCTGAGATGCGGGCAGTCGAACCGGTTCGTACCGAGGTAATAGACCCGCTTGGCCCCGGTAAACACTCGTGCCTCGAGTTCATCCTTGAGGCTCAGATGGAGGACGGCCAGATCCCTTTCCTGCATCTTGGCGAACAGGGAGAGCTTGGCCATGAAATATTCTTCCTCGCTGGCATGGAAATCCAAATGGTTGGGAGAAAAATTGACAAAAACACCCACCATGGGATGAAAGGAATCCGTATGCTGGAGCTGGAAGGAGCTTACCTCCAGGACCAGGATATCGGCGGGCTTGCCTGCGAGCAGATACTCGGAAAGCGGTACCCCGATATTGCCCCCCACGAACACGGTCTTGCCGCAGCGTTCCAGAATATGACCGATCAGGGCAGTTGTCGTTGTCTTGCCGGTCGTCCCGGTTACCGCAACCATGGGTTCGGACACGAACCATGACGCCAGCTCAAGTTCGGATACCACCTTGGTCTTCTCAGGGATCAGGTCTTTGATGGACGACAACGGTACGCCCGGACTCAAAACCACAAGATCGACCCCGGCAAAATCATCCCGGGTATGCGCACCTGTTCGCAGTTCCCACCCGAATTCCAAAGCCAGATCTCTGACCCTCTGGGTTATCCCTTCATCGTTTCGTTCCACCAGACGGGTGGAGGCACCCAGGGCTGCGAGAAGACGTGCGGCCGCGATACCGGAGCGTCCGGCACCGACAACCACCGCGTGGTGTCCTTTCAACTGTCCTGGATGAATGAGTTCATGCATTGCGGGCGTGCGTCCTTATCTCAGCTTGAGGGTTGCCAGGGCCATGAAGCACAAAAGAATGGAAAGAATCCAGAACCGGATGATGATCTTGGACTCTGGGATTCCCTTGAGCTCGAAATGATGATGCAGGGGCGCCATGCGAAAGATGCGTTTGCCTCCACTCATCTTGAAATACCCGACCTGCAGAACCACGGACAGGGTCTCAACGACAAAAAGCCCCCCGATGACGACAAGCAGAAGCTCCTGCTTGCACAGGACCGCCAGAAACCCGAGAGTCCCGCCGATGCTCAGACTTCCTACATCACCCATGAAAATCTGAGCGGGATAGGCGTTGAACCAGAGAAATCCGAGACCCGCACCAACCATGGCCCCGCAAAAAACAGCCACCTCACCTACTCCGGGGAGATAGGCCACCTGGAGATAACTGGCCAGTTCCACATGGCCGGCCAGATAAAGAAAGATTCCCAGACAACCGGTACTGACCACACTTGGTCCTATGGCCAGCCCGTCGAGCCCGTCCGTGAGATTGACCCCGTTGGAAGATCCCACCATGACCAGAAGGGCAAAGGGGATGTACCACCATCCGAAATCGGGACGGATCGATTTGAAAAAGGGGACCATGAGTTCACTGCTGTACCCGGGCATGGTCATCAGAATGGTCAGTGCCCCGAGGGCCACGATGATCTGCCCGAAAAATTTTGTCCTGGCCGTGAGTCCCTGATTGTTCTTGCGAATTTCCTTGATATAGTCGTCCACAAATCCGACCAGGCCGAATCCGGAAAAAACGAATATGGTCAACCAGAGATAGGGATTTTCAAGGTTGCCCCACATGAGAACACTGCCCAGTAAACAGGCACCCAAAAAGGCCCCGCCCATGGTCGGAGTACCGGCCTTGCTCTGATGCTTGGGGCCATCTTCCTGGATATACTGGCCGCATTTGATCTTCTTGAGCCAGCTGATAAAAACCGGCCCGAAAACAATACTCAAAACGAGTGCTGTGAGCATGGCCAGCATGGATCTGAAAGTGATGTACCGAAGGACGTTCAGTACACCCACGTCGTTACTCAAGGGATAGAGAAGGTGGTAGATCATTCTACGCCCTCCAGAAATACTTCGAGAAATCTTTCCATCCTGCAGCTCCGCGACCCCTTGAACAGAATGGTCCCTTCAGGGGGAAGCAGGTGGGCATGGGTCCGTAGCTCGTCGGGAGAGGTCAGGGGAATGAAACGTCCTGCCCATGTACCAAGTCCTTCACGAACAGCATCTGCATGCTGGCCGGCAAAAAAAAGCAGGGAACACGAGGAGTGCCCAACCCACATACCCATATCCTGGTGCCCTTTTTCCGCATAGCTGCCCAATTCCATCATCTCTCCCAGGACCAGGACCAGGGGCTTGCCCGGGTGCAGGAGCCCCGCCCGCTCAATGGCCCGTTGCATGGATAAAGGATTGGCGTTGTAGGTGTCATCGATCACTGTCCACGATCCTTGGGATGCAACCGCGAACCGCTGATCAACCGGAACATATGCCTTGAGACCCTGGAAGATGGTTTCAGATCCGAGGCCGAGAGTTCCGGCCATGGCGGCCACGGCGATACAGTTCTCCGCCATTTCCTTCCCATGCATGGGCAGAGACACGGTCTCGTCCAGTCCGCCCATGATCAGACGAAAACGCCCCATCCCCTGCTCATCCGAGCCCTGGTAGGCGGCAAAAAAATCCGACGATGCATCACGGGTCGAAAAAAATATATTTCGTGACGAGCGTCTGCTGACCTGATCCACCAGCTCGGAATAGTCTCCGCTCACCACAGCGGTTCCCTCGTCCTTCATGTAGTCCAGAAGAGTCGCCTTGGCCTTGGCCACGCCAACGACATCCCCCAGTCCCTCCAGATGACAGGGTCCCACATTGGTGATCACAACAAAATCAGGTTGCAGGATGGTTCCAAGATCTTCCATGTCTCCGGGTCTGCTGATCCCGAGTTCCATGACCCAAAATCGTTCTTCACCCGAACACGCGAGCATGGACAGGGGTAGACCCAGCTGGTTGTTCCAGTTTCTGAAATTCTTGGCGGTCGTCCCTTCTCTGCCCAAAAGGGATGCGAGCATCTCCTTGACCGTTGTCTTTCCGGCCGACCCGGTGATTCCAATGACTGTGGCACGGGTTTGGATACGCCAATACGAGGCCAGACGAGCCAATGCATCGAGGGTGTTGCGGACCAGGAGCACGGGGGTGGGCGAAGCGATCTCGGGAAGCGGGGTGTGGGCCACGACAGCGCAGGCCCCTTTGGCCACCGCCTCGGCAGCAAAACGATGTCCGTCCATATTCTGACCCGCGATACAGAAAAACAGATCACCTGACCGTACGAGTCGGCTGTCGGTTTGCACGCAAAGGACATCACGATCCATCTCGTCCGTGACATCACAGATGGCGCCCATGGCAGACGCTATTTCCAAAAGCCGTAGTCGCATCACACTTCCTTGAAAAACTGAATATTGCTGCAGATTGCATCATCCATTTGTGCCCACCAGATCCTCGACAACCCGGACATCGTCAAAGGGATATTTGCGGTCTCCGATCTGCTGATAGGTCTCATGCCCTTTACCGGCGATGAGCAGAACATCACCTGAATCCATACCTTCAATGGCTCGTGCAATGGCACGCTTTCTATCCACTTCCCTGATCACTGAAGCGGACAGATCGGCCATCCCGGGAAGGATCTGGTCGATAATCGTCTCGGGGTCTTCATGCCTGGGGTTGTCCGATGTGACGATGGCCACGTCGGCATGGACGGCCACGGCAGCCCCCATGATCGGGCGTTTCGAGGGGTCACGATCCCCACCGCATCCGAAAACGACATGCAGACGATGAAAATCCAGAGCCCGCAATGCCTGACAGACTTTTTCCAGTGCGTCCGGGGTATGGGCATAGTCGACGAATATGTCCAGTCCGCGGGGATTCACGACCCGCTGAAGCCGCCCCGGAACCCCGGTAAAGGTCTGCAATGCCTGCATGGCCTCAACCGGCAAGCCAAGATAAAGTCCCACGGCCTGGGCCGCCAGAAGATTCATCCCGTTGTGGCGTCCAACGAGATGGGAAGTCAGGGACCATCTGGACCGGTCATGAGTCATGCTCAGTTCCAGTCCGTTGCGGGTGCAGGAGGCCAGATTTCCGACAAGCCAATTATCCCCTTCGCCCGCTTCCAGGCTGTAGCCCATACAAAAGGTGCCCCCCTGGAGAAGTCGTCTCCCATAGGAGTCGTCGGCGTTGATGATCCCAAAGGGCACGCCCTTGTCCGTTTCCTGGAACAGCCGAGCCTTGGCCAGAAAGTAGGATTCCATGTCATGATGGTAATCCAGATGGTCCTGGGTCAGGTTGGTAAATACGGCGAGATCAAAATTGATCCCGGCCACACGTTCCTGGTCCAGGGCATGGGAAGAAACCTCCATGCACACGACCTCGATACCGTCCTCGCGCATGCGGGCCAGAAATTCGTGAACCGTCCAGCAGTCCGGGGTGGTCATGCCGACATCGTGACAATGTCCTGGCCAGCGAACATTGACAGTCCCGATGACTCCGACCTTCTTGCCCGCAGAGGTCAAAAGATGTTCGATCAGGTAGCAGGTCGTCGTTTTGCCGTTGGTGCCGGTTATTCCAACCACCTTCATGGACGCATTGCCCGTACCAAAACGGGCTGCCGCCAACTCGCCCAGTGCCTGACGAGGGGAGGGGTGGACCAGGAATTCGGCCGAAAGGTCATGGGCCCAGCGGTTGACATTGTTGGCAACGATGTATGCGGCTCCCCGTTCCAGGGCCTGATCGATATACAGGGTTCCGTCATGTCGCGTGCCCGGCAGGGCGATAAAAACGTCCCCGGCCTGAACCTGTGCCGAATGGGTTCTAACGGCGAGGCCGTTTCGGACCTTGCCTTTGAGTTTTTCCCAACGAAGGTGATCAAAAATTATGGGCATGGAACGTGTGACCTCTCGGTTGTCAGCCAGAGCTTCAGCGAGTCAGCCTGGATTCGACTCCAGGCTGTTCCGGCCTTGGGTTCCTGACGGGCCACGAACATTCCCTGGCCCTGAATATGCGGCACAATGCCGTGTCGTGCCATGATCTCCACCGCTTTTCTCAAGGGTTGGCCGCATAAATCGGGTAGATGGCTTCCCCCTTCATTCACTTCGGCCGCGCCCTTTTGAACCCGTGTCTTTCCCCTGTTTTCGAGGGTAGTTACAACCATCGGTTCGCCAGTGCCCCACGACATGGGGGACTCTCCCCGATAGGCCAGCATCTTGATGGCCACATCCCTGACAACAGGTGCACTGACAACTCCGCCATAATGCTGAGGGGTTGGCTCATCGACCATGGCCAGAATCAGATATTTCGGTTCCAGGGCAGGAATCAATCCGACAAAAGAGGCCAGAAAGGTGTCCCCGTATCCCCCCGTGGACGTGGGTTTTTGGGCTGTTCCGGTCTTGCCTCCGACCTCAACTCCGGGAATCCTCGCCTGCGTTCCGGTCCCATCTTCCTCGACTACCCCGCGAAGCATCGCAAGAAGGGTTTGGGCCACGTCTTCACGTACAACCTGTCGCGTGGATTTCTCGGGTCTGCTGCTATCCTGAACAATCCTCAAAGACTGCATCCGCCCCTTGTTGGCGAAAACCAGATAGGCTCTGGCCAGTTGCAGCGGGGTTACAGCCACTCCCTGCCCAAATGACGCGGCGCAAAGATCAATATCCGTCCATTTGTGGGGCGGCCGGATCATCCCTTTGGCCTCTCCGGGAACAGGAACACCTGTGGTTTCGAGAAATCCAAAGGCCTGCAGCTGGCTGAACAATTTCTCGGCCCCCAAGGCAAGACCGATCTTGGACATGCCGATGTTGCTGGAATAACGGATAATCTCGTTGACATTAAGGTCCTTGTATTCGTGCGTATCCCTGACCCGATTACTCCCCAGCCTCCATTCCCCGTTTTCACAGAAAAACCTGGAGGCAGGCGAACAGATCCGGTTCTGCAGCGATGCGGCAACAACAAAAGGCTTAAAGGTCGAGCCCGGCTCCACAAGATCCAGGCAGATACGATTTCTCCAGACCTGGGGGGCACTCTTGGCGTATTGGTTGGGGTCGAAAAACGGATAATGCGCCCATGCCAGGATATCGCCCGTTTCGACTTCGACAACCAGACAACTGCCCCGCTTGCCGTGAAATTTTTTTACAGCCTCGGCCAGGGCCTCCTCAGCCGAACTCTGGATGACGCTGTCGATGGTCAGGGTGATGGAGGAACCGTCGACATTTGTTTCTTCCTGACCGGAGTACAATTGCCCCCCGGTGGCATCCCGAGGCACCTGCTGCCGTGCCGATGAGCCACTCAAGGTGTGCTCAAATGATTTCTCCAGTCCTTCAAGCCCCTTCCCGTCGATACCCACAAATCCCAGAAGCTGAGCCGCTACATGTCCTTGGGGGTAGATGCGCGCCCACTCTTCCTTGAGATAGACGCCGGGCAGATCTGATTGCCGAATCAGTGCGGCCTGCCGATCACCTATCTGTCTGGCGACCCATACAAAGGAACTTTTTTCCCGGACAAGCCCGGCCAGATTCTTTTTCGACCCCCCTACGATTCGGTGAAGCGCGGCAATGGTTTGTTTCGCGTCCTTGATTTGAGCGGGGTTGATGAATACCGAATGAGTGGGAACACTTTTGGCCAGGAGTCGTCCTTTACGATCGTTGATCGCCCCCCGCTCTCCCTGCAGGGTCCTGGATGCCCAGTACTGTCGTTGAGCGCGATCAACCAGAGACTGGCCGGATCTGATCTGGATGTAATAGGCTCGGACCCAGACCCCCAAAAAACACAAGGTAAAAATAACGGCCAGGGTGATAATTTTTATGCCGGACCAATCTCTGGGAGTTGAACTTTTTTTCCAAACCATCAATTCCATCCGGATCGATCATACCCGGGATCTTTGATCTTGCGCATCTGTCCCGAGCGAGCCTCGTACAATCCACCCTCTGCAGCCAACTGACGAAGCCGTGCCGGTGCAGCCAGATTGTTTCGCTCTATTTCCAGCTTAGCAGCGAGTTCCTCTTTCCCGGATAATTCAGCCTGCATTTTCTGGAGATCGTAGGCCATATCCACACGCTCGATATTCACCCACACAAGAACCATCGCGAGAAGCACTGCTAGAAAAAAAACGCCGAAAACCGCTCCAATGGCAGCCCCCCGGGTCATGTAGTGCCTCGTCTTGCCGCAATCACCCGTTCCGCGACACGCAGCTTTGCGCTTCTGCTTCGGGGATTGTGAGCCATTTCATCTTTTGACGGTACCAAAGGTTTCTTGGTCAGCACCTTCAATCGCTGTTCATGGCCGCACACACAGACAGGTTGATGACGGGGGCACAGGCAGCCCTTGCTCTCTGTGCGGAAAATCTGCTTGACAATCCTATCTTCCAGCGAATGAAAAGAGATGACCACGATCCGTCCGCCGGGAACAAGGTACTCAGGGATACGTTCGAGAAAATATTGCAAATCGTCCAGCTCACGGTTCACGGCGATACGAAGGGCCTGAAACGTCCTGGTCGCCGGATGATTCCTGGCCAATGCCCGCCGTTTTGCCGGATAGGCTTTGGCCACGATTTCTGCCAGCTGTAACGTCGTTACGATGGGCTCCGATTCTCGAAACGAGGCAATGGCCCGGGCAATCCGTCCGGCCATGGGCTCTTCACCATATTCCCAAATGATGTCCCTGAGTTTTTGAGCAGGAAGACGGGCAATGAGCTCTTTCGCACTGGGCCTCCCGGAATTCTTGTCCATGCGCATGTCCAACGGACCGTCGTGGACAAAGCTGAACCCCCGATCGGGCTGGTCGATCTGCATGGAGGAAATTCCGAGATCCAGAAGGACTCCATCAAATCCTTTCCAACCAAGTTGTTTCATGGGATGTTCAAAATCCCGAAACGAACCATGGACCGTAAAAAAATGGTCGGTATAGGAAAGAAGACGCGATGAAGCCGCATCTAAGGCCTCGGCATCCTTGTCAAAGGCCAGGATCTCGATATCTCCTTCGGTCTTTTCGAACATTCGCAGACAATGTCCTCCAAGGCCCAGGGTTCCGTCCAGATAACGACCTCCGGGTCGTGGACGCATCCAGTCGACAACCTCGTCAGCCATGACCGATATGTGGGCGCTATCGTTCATCAGAACCTCAGCTCGAATCCGCTTTCCGCCAGGGAATCCAATATGGGATCGAAATCTCTCTCCACCTCCAGCCGTTGGGTCTCAAAGCGCTCGAGATCCCATATCTCGAACTTGCGCCCTACGCCGGCCAGAACGATTTCCTTCTTCAGACCGGCATATCTCCTCAAATGCGGAGGAATGAGAATCCTGCCCTGTTTGTCCAGAACTACCTCGCTGGCACCGGAAATAAAGAAGCGGTGAAAATTGCGAACCTTTCGATCAGCCATATTCAGGGAGGCGAAGCTCTTTTCGATTTCCTCCCACTCCGGCAATGGGTATACCGCAATGCATTCATCAAAATTGGTGAGCACCAAACGACCGTCAGAAGCACTGCGCAGAGCCTCCTCCCGGAACTCCGGAGGAAGCATCAGACGCCCCTTCCCGTCTTGAGATCTATGTGCATGACCGCGAAACACCCAATCTTCTCCCACTGTTTACCACATTTTCCCACATCACTTCACAGTCACCCGATAAAATGTCAAGGATAATTACGAATGGAATGACATATCTTGCCTTCAAGTCGAAAAAAATAGGTAAGCATTCAGGTGCGGTTCCCCAAAAATCAGAATTTTCAACGTAAAAAATTTGTAACTATTCAGGTCAAAATTTAGCAGGAGCAACAGGCTGGAATATATCGTTAGATTTAAGTGCCAGCCCGTAAATTTCAGAGATTTAAGGATTTCAGAAATTTTAGAAATTGAGGACCTGGACGCTAACCGCTTGTAATTTCTTAAATCTCTTAAATTTCTTAAATTCGTAATTCTGATTCTTGAGAAATGCACCTGAATAGTTACAAAAATTTTAGATATTTCAAAAATTATAAGCAGTTAGAATCCAGGGTTTCAATTTCTTCACCTTTTAAAATTCTCTCATTTCTTCCATTCACTGCATACCGCTCAAACATATCCTTGAATATCAGAGTGTTCGAGTAGCTACTTTTCGACCTGAAGAGTTACAAAAAAGGAAAGATAGTTATATATTGAAAGGTAGTGATCCCCTGTGTCAGGGAAGTTGTCGCCTCTTCTGAAATTCACCTAAGGGGGCCAGAAGGATGAGGTGATGGCATATTCACAAAGACATCGAGAACGGGTTCTCCAAAAGTTATTGACGAGCGGGATGCAGCCATTCGTTCCCAAACGCCAAAGAGCCCCCACATCGTGAAATGTGGGGGCTCTTTGGTATTTGAAAAAAGAAGTCCTGGCGACGACCTACTTTCCCGCGGTTAGAACCGGAGTATCATCGGCGCTGGAGGGCTTAACTTCCGAGTTCGAGATGGAATCGGGTGTGTCCCCTCCGCCTTGGTCACCAGGACAAATATTAAGAAAAATAGAGCGATTTGCAATTAAGACGCGCGGTCTATTAGTACCGGTCAGCTGAACGCATTGCTGCGCTTACACACCCGGCCTATCTACCTTGTAGTCTTCAAGGGACCTTCAGTCATCTTGCGATGAGGGATATCTTATCTCGAGGCAAGTTTCCCGCTTAGATGCTTTCAGCGGTTAT